>JBDLQR010000165.1:0-6968 GCA_039800485.1 Pseudomonadota bacterium | reverse complement strand
GCGGCCAGCGCGCGCATCACGGTACCCAGTTCGCGGCGATGTTCCGCGTGGGTCATGATCAACGCAGGAAGAGCTCGTAGGCCACGTTGTCCCGCTCCTCCACCCAGTCCATCTGCAGCCCGGCGAGAAAGCGATCGAATTCCCCGGACAGAGGCTCTGGCACCTGGATTCCGACAAGCACACGGCCGTAAGCCGCTCCATGATTGCGGTAATGGAACAGACTGATGTTCCAGCGATCGCCCACCTGGTTCAGGAAATGCAGCAGCGCGCCGGGGCGCTCGGGAAACTCCACCCGCAGCAGGCGCTCACCGGCAAGCGCACCGGCGTGACCGCCCACCATGTAACGCACATGCATCTTGGCCAGTTCGTCGTCGGAGATATCGCGTGCCTCGAAGCCCTTCGCATGCAGGCTCTCCAGCAGATCCTGCTTGTCCGATTCCCCGGCCCTGAGCTGCACGCCCGCAAAGACCGTCGCCCGTTCCTGGTCCGCATAGCGGTAGTTGAATTCCGTGATCGCACGTGGCCCGAGCGCATGACAGAACTGGCGGAAGCTGCCGGGCCGCTCGGGAATCACTGCGCCGAGCAGGACTTCCCGTCGTTCACCAAGCTCGGCCAGCTCCGCGATATGCCGCAACCTGTCGAAGTTCACATTGGCGCCACTCAGGATGGCGACGAGTTCCTCATCCCGGAGGCCCTCACGCGCGACGTACTGCTTGAGCCCCGCAAGCGCCAGGGCACCCGCAGGTTCGGCGATGGAGCGGGTGTCTTCGAAGATGTCCTTCACGGCGGCGCAGATCTCGTCGATGGAGACGGTGATCATCGCGTCCACATGCTCGCGGGCTATGCGGAAGTTCTCCACACCCGCCTGCTTGACTGCGGCGCCATCGGCAAAGATGCCGATTTTGTCCAGGATGACCCGTTCATCTGCCTCCAGCGCGCGCGTCATGCAGGCAGCTTCGTCGGCCTCCACCCCGATGACGCGAACTCCCGGGTCCAGTGCCTTCACATAGGCTGCGATCCCGGCAATCAGACCACCACCGCCGACGGGAACAAAGATCGCATGCGGGCGCGAAGGGTGCTGGCGCAGGATTTCCATGCCGACGGTGCCCTGCCCCGCAATGATCAGCGGGTGATCGTAAGGCGGAACGTAGGTCATGCCGTTCGCGGCCACCTGCTCATGCGCGTGCGCGCTGGCCTCGTCGTAGGTATTGCCGTGGAGGATGATCTCGGCGCCCAGACGGCGCACGGCATTGACCTTGATCTCGGGCGTGGTCTTGGGCATCACGATCACAGCCCGGATGCCCAGTCTTGAGGCCGCCAGCGCCACCCCTTGGGCATGGTTGCCGGCAGACGCCGTGCAGACCCCCTTGGCGCGCTCCTCCGGATTGAGGCTTGCCATCATGGTGTAGGCCCCGCGCAGCTTGTAAGAGAAGACCGGCTGCAGGTCTTCCCGCTTCAACCACACGGCATTGCCGGTGCGACGGGACATCAGCGGCAGCGCATCCAGCGGCGTTTCCCGTGCCACCTCGTAGACGGGGGCTTTCAGGATCATCTTCAGGTACATGTCGAGCATGGGCATAAGATACCATTCAGGCCGCAAGCCCGCTGTGCGGGCGAAGAGCGGGAGAGCACATGAGCCAGGATGATCAGAAAAAAGCCGCGGCGCTGGCCGCCGTCAAGCTGGTCCGGGACGAGACCATCATCGGCGTCGGGACCGGCAGCACGGCAAATTTCTTCATCGATGCGCTGGCCGGCATGAAGGACCGCCTCGAAGGTGCGGTGGCAAGCTCGGAGGCCTCGGCGCAGCGTTTGAAAGCCCATGGCATCCGGGTGATGGAGCTCAATGAAACCGGCCCCATCGAGGTCTATGTGGATGGTGCGGACGAGGCCAATGCCCATCGCCAGCTCATCAAGGGTGGCGGCGGCGCCCTGACCCGCGAGAAAATCGTGGCCGCCGCGGCACGACGCTTCCTCTGCATCATGGATGAAACCAAGCTCGTCGCGCGCCTCGGCAAGTTTCCCCTGCCGGTGGAAGTCATCCCCATGGCCCGCAGTTTCGTCGGCCGTGAGCTGGTCAAACTCGGTGGGCACCCCGAATATCGCAAGGGCTTCATGACCGATAACGGCAACCTCATCCTCGATGTCTACCACCTCGACATGACCGACCCGGTAAAACTGGAGCAGACCCTGAACCAGATCCCCGGCGTGGTCACGAACGGCCTGTTCGCCCAGCGCCCGGCCGATGTGCTGCTGATCGGCGGCCCGACCGGCGTGCGCCAGATCCCCTGACGGTGCGGGATATGTCCCGGATGCTCTTGTGGATTGGGGCAACGCTGATTCTGGCGGGACTGCTCTGGCCCTGGCTCGCCAAACTGGGTCTCGGCCGGCTGCCCGGCGACATCGTCATCGGGCGTGGAAACACCCGCTTCTATTTTCCGCTCACCACCTGCGTGCTGGTGAGTTTCGTGCTTTCCGTGCTGTGGTGGCTGTGGCGACGCTGATCAGGGCGTGAGGGCCTTGTTGTCGTCAGACGCGCTTTCCTGGACTGCTTCCTCCGGAATGAACATCCGGCAGAACAACATCCCGAGCTCGTACAACAACCACATCGGGACGGCCATCATGGTCTGGGAGATGGGGTCAGGCGGCGTGAGCACTGCGGCCACCACGAACGCTCCCACGACGATGTAGGGGCGTTTTTCGGCGAGCGACTGGCGTGTGGCGATCCCGGTCTTGACCACCAGAAAAGTCGCGACCGGCACTTCGAACGCCATGCCGAAGGCAAAAAACATGAGCAGGGCAAAATCCAGGAACTGGTTGATGTCCGGCGCGTAGGACACCCCGTCAAGCTGGATGGCGGCAAGAAAGCCGAACACCAGCGGGAACAGCACGAAACGCGCGAAGGCAATCCCGCAATAGAAGAGCAAGGTACTGGATACGAGCAAGGGCAGAGCGAGCCGCTTCTCATGCCGGTACAGGCCCGGGGCCACGAATGCCCAGAGCTGGTAGAAGAGATAAGGCGCGCTGATCATCACCGCCACGAAGCAAGTCAGCTTGAACGGCGCCATGAAAGGCGAGACCACGCTGGTGGCGAGCATCTGCCCGCCGGTAGCGGAGATCTGGGCGAGCAGCGGACTGGAGATCCACCCGTAGATCTGGTTGGCAAAGGGCATCAGGGCCAGAAGTACGAGAATGATGCTCAGGACGGCCCGGAGCAGTCGGTCGCGCAACTCCAGCAGGTGCGAGAGGAAAGTGTGCTCGCCGGTGTCGGCGCCCTGGGGATGTTCCGGCGTGGCCATTTCTGTTTCAGCGCGCGTCCGGGCTGCTGTCGCTCAGGCTTTTCACAGGGGCCGCCGGCTCCACCGGGGCATTGAGTTCGCTTTTCAGGCTCTGCTTGACCTGGTTCAGTTCGCGCAGGCTGGTGTCGTTCTCCAGCTGGGTCTTCAGCTCACGGACTGTTCGCTGAGCGCGCCCGACCCATCGGCCAAGGCCGCGAATCAGCGGCGGCAGACGCTCCGGGCCGAGCACAAGCAGTGCAATGAGCCCGATCAGCATCATCTCCGAGAAGCCGACGTCAAACATGCCGGGCTCAGGAGTTTTTCTGGTCTGCGCCCTGGGTCACGGCCTCGCCGTCGATGACCCGCTTGCCGGCATTCGCGTCCACCATGGGTGGCTCATCATTGCCATCCTTGACGGACTTGCGGAAGTCCCGGATCCAGCCCCCGACATCCCCGCCGATGCCTTTGATCTTCTTGGTGCCGAACACGAGCATCACGATCACGAGGATGATGATGAGTTCCTTGATACCAATTCCCATGTTTGCTCTCCGGCAGGCGCCCCAGGGGCGCTTGCGTGTGATGACTGACTACTGTCCCTTGCGGGACGCTTTTTCCTCAAGGCCCGAGCGACCCAGCCGTCGCGAGAGTTCCTCCAGCACACGATCGGGCGAGATGCCCTCGTGGACCAGCGCAACCAGGCAGTGGAACCACAGATCCGCCATCTCACGGACCAGGGCTTCTGCATCCGTCTGCCCCGCCGCGATGACGACCTCGGTCGCCTCCTCGCCTATTTTCTTGCGAATCCTGTCCATGCCAGCAGCGTAGAGACTCGCCACGTAAGACGTCCCGGGGTCCGCCCCTTTCCTTTGTTCCAGGAGGAGGGCGAGCTGGTTCAGGATATCGGCCGTCATGTGCTACTTCCCGACTCGGGCGGAGTGCCTTGATAGATGTCACGCGGATCCCGCACAACGGGATCCACCTCCTGCCACTGGTCTGCTTCGAGTCTGCGGTAGAAGCACGATACCCGTCCAGTATGACAGGCAATCGAACCCTCCTGCTCCACCAGCAGCAACACCGTGTCGCCATCGCAATCGAGCCGGAGCTCACGCAGATGCTGGACATGGCCGGATTCCTCGCCCTTGCGCCACAGGCGTCGGCGGGATCGCGACCAGTAAATGGCGCGCCCCTCGCGCAGCGTGGCCTCCAGGGATTCCCGGTTCATCCAGGCCATCATCAGATTCTGGCCTGTGCGGGCGTCCTGGGCGATGGCAGGGACCAGCCCCTCGGCGTTCCAGGCGATTTCGTCCAGCCAGCTCACAGGCGGACCTCGATGCCTGCCGCAGCCATATGCCGCTTGGCCTGCATCACGGAATACTCACCGAAGTGGAAGATGCTGGCGGCGAGTACGGCATCTGCATGGCCCTCGAGTACACCTGCCACCAGGTGGTCCAGGTTGCCCACCCCTCCGGAGGCAATGACCGGGATGGGGACTGCATCCGCCACCGCGCGGGTGAGGGCCAGATCGAAACCATCGCGGGTTCCGTCGCGGTCCATGCTGGTGAGCAGAATCTCGCCCGCACCGTAGTCGGCCATCCGAACCGCCCAGGCCACTGCGTCGAGGCCGGTGCCGCGCCGTCCGCCATGCGTGAAGACCTCCCATCCGGCGCCGTCGCTGCGCGCACGCGCATCGATGGCCACCACGATGCACTGGGAACCATATTTATCGGCCGCCGCACGCACGAACTCGGGCGTGTGCACGGCTGCGGTGTTGATGCCCACCTTGTCCGCTCCGGCCACCAGCATCCGGCGTACGTCTGCGAGTTCCCGGATGCCCCCTCCGACCGTGAGCGGGATGAAGACCTCGGAGGCAACCTGACTGACGACTTCGACCAAAGTGTCACGCCCGTCGCTGCTCGCGGTGATGTCGAGGAAAGTGATCTCGTCTGCACCCTGGGCATCATAGCGACGCGCGATCTCCACCGGATCGCCGGCATCACGGATGTCCACGAAGCGCACGCCCTTGACCACGCGCCCGGCATCCACATCGAGGCAGGGAATGATTCTTTTGGCGAGGCCCATGATGGAGAAGCGCGTGGGTGGCTTGGGTCGGGGGGCCGCAGAGTCTGCGGCCCGGCGGCTCAGGAGGCCTTGGAAAGTTCGTCGGCCAGGGCTTGGGCGGCCTTGAAGTCCAGCGAGCCCTCGTAAATCGCGCGACCGGTGATGGCACCCGCAATACCCTCCGGCTCGGCGGCGACCAGGGCACGGATGTCATCGAGGTTGGTCACCCCGCCCGAGGCGAAAACCGGAATGCGCAGATTGCGCGCAAAGTCGACGGTGGCGTCAAGATTGAGCCCGTTCATCATGCCGTCGCGGCGGATGTCGGTGAAGATGAAGGCTTCGACCCCATCCTCCTCGAACTTCACCGCGATGTCGGCAGCATCATGGCGGGAGAGCTTGGACCAGCCCTCGATGGCCACCTTGCCGTCGCGCACGTCGAGTCCGACCATGATGTGGCCCGGAAATTCCAGACAGATGTCGGAGATGAAGTGCGGCGCCGTCACGGCCTTGGTACCGATGATCACATAGCGGACACCCGCGTTGAGGTAGGTCTGGATGGTGTCCTCGTCGCGGATTCCGCCGCCCACCTGGATGGGTACGTGGGGAAAGGCGCTCGCGATCTCGCGCACCACCGCAGAGTTCACCGGCTTGCCCTCGACGGCGCCGTTCAAATCCACCACGTGCAGACGTCGCGCGCCGGCCTCCACCCAACGTGCCGCGATGGCTACCGGGTCATCGGAGTAGATGGTGTCGTCATCCATCCGCCCCTGGCGCAGGCGGACACACTTTCCGTCCTTGATGTCGATGGCGGGTATGAGCAGCATGGGGATGAAACCGGAACGTTGACTGTCTTTGCTCTGGACTGGATGGGCATCGCCCGGATGTTGGCAGGCACAGGCCTGAATGGTCGGGATGTTAGCACAAGGGTCTGTCGAGATCCGACAGCCCGAACCGTGCCTCAGTGCGCTTCGTCCCAGTTCAGTCCGAGTCCCACGTCCACCTCCAGCGGAACGGATAATGCACCCCTTCCCGCCCCCACCATGAGTTCGCGGACCCGGGCAGACACCGCCTCCACTGCGTGCTCCTTCACCTCGAGCACCAGCTCATCATGCACCTGCATGGTGAGCACGGCCGGCGGATGTTCACGCGCAATCCACTCGGCCACGGCGATCATGGCCCGTTTGATGATGTCCGCCGCGGTGCCCTGCATGGGGGCATTGATGGCCGTGCGCTCGGCGTATTGGCGGCGCTGGACGTTGCGGGAGTCGATGTCAGGCAGATAGAGCCGTCGCCCGAAGACGGTCTCGACGAAGCCCTGTTCGCGCGCCTGCTGGCGGGTGTCCTCCATGTACTGCCGCACGCCCGGATAGCGGGCGAAATACAGGTCGATGTAGGCCTGGGCCTGGGGACGTTCGGTGCCGAGCTGGCGTGCCAGGCCGAAAGCCGACATGCCATAGATCAGCCCGAAATTGATGGCCTTGGCCGCCCTGCGCTGTTCATCGCTGACTTGGTCCGGTGTGGTTCCGAACACTTCCGCGGCCGTGGCGCGATGGATGTCCAGACCCTCGGCGAATGCCGCACGTAATCGCTCATCCCCGGACAGGTGAGCCATGATGCGCAACTCGATTTGTGAAT
>JBDLQR010000164.1:0-12229 GCA_039800485.1 Pseudomonadota bacterium | reverse complement strand
CGATGCACGCGGCGCGCGGGGCTTCCCCAACCTTCGCGATCATGACTGGCTGTATGGGGCAGAACCTGCGGCCATCAAGATCTCGATCCTCCAGGGTCGTCAGGCTGTCATGCCCGCATGGGGCGCAATCCTGTCGGCAGAAGCACAGGCCGATGTGGGCAGGTATGTAGAGCATCTCGCGGGCCGCAAAGTGGACGAGGCAACGGTCACCCGGGGTGCGTCCGTCTACGCCACGAATTGTGCCGCGTGCCATGGCACCGAAGGCAAGGGCAACCCTCTCATGGGCGCGCCCAACCTGAGTGATGATGTGTGGCTCTACGGTGGCAGTCCGGAGCGCATCGCAGAGAGCATCGCCAAGGGCCGCCAAGGCAAGATGCCCGCCCATGAGACGATTCTTGGCGAGGCCCGCAGCCATGTGCTTGCGGCCTATGTCCTCAGTATCGGGAACGAGGGCGCAGCAGGCGTCACACCAGCTGCAGATTGAAAGTTTGGAGCGGGAGAGCGCACATGGCACTTTTTGAAAAACCACCCTGGATCCCCGTCCCTCAGCGCATTGCAGCGGTGCTCTGGATTGCCTTTCTCGCGGCTGCTGGCGCCACCGGCGTATTCTTTTCTGTCATCGACCCTCTCGAACTCAAATACTGCGTGCCGTTTTCCGAGGTCAGCCGACTCGCTGCCTACACCATCGGATTCTTCCTGTTCTGGGCCCTTACCTCCGTCACAGCCCTGATGTCGGTACTGTTTGTCTACCCTGCACGGCCAGCAGATTTCCCCACGATATCCAATCGGCCGCAAGCCTGATTGATGCTTCAGCACGGCCGCACGGCGAGCACACCCATGCCCACCCAGTCCATCAGTCCCCCGCCACCGGATCCGGTCGCGCAGGAGCTCTATGCCAAGCACGAAAAGATCTATCCGCGCGAGGTGCACGGCCTGTTCGCGACAGCCCGGGTCTCCGCGGCACTTGGCCTGCTCGGCATTTTCTATCTCACGCCGTGGCTCACCTGGGAGGGCCGGCAAGCGATTCTGCTCGACCTCCCCGCCAGGAAGTTTCACATCCTGGGCTTGACCTTCTGGCCGCAGGATTTCCTGTTCCTGACCTTGCTGCTGATGATCGCAGCCTTCACCCTGTTCTTCTTCACCGCACTTGCCGGACGGCTCTGGTGCGGCTTCGCCTGCCCGCAGACGGTCTGGACTGAATCATTCCTGTGGCTGGAGCGCCTGATCGAGGGTGGCAGACAACAGCAAATGAAGCTGGACAAGGCCCCTTGGTCATTGCACAAGCTGCGCATCAAGAGCACCAAGCATGCGGTGTGGCTCGCGTTCTCGGCCGTCACCGGGTTCAGCTTCGTAGCGTACTTCACGCCGGCCAGGGAGCTTCTCTCCAAGCTGCTGACGCATGATCTGGGCCCCTGGGAAACCTTCTGGATCGGGTTCTACGGTTTCGCCACTTATGGCAACGCCGGCTGGTTGCGCGAGCAGGTCTGCAAGTACATGTGCCCGTATGCACGCTTCCAGAGCGCCATGTTCGATCGCGATACCTTGATCATTTCCTACGACGAAAAGCGTGGCGAACCCCGTGGGTCCCGGGCTTCCACTGTGGATCCGGCAAGCCTCAAGCTTGGGTCCTGCGTCAACTGCACGCTTTGTGTCCAGGTCTGTCCCACGGGCATCGATATCCGCCATGGGCTGCAGTACGAGTGCATCGGCTGTGCGGCATGTGTGGATGTCTGTGACCAGGTCATGGAGAAGATGAATTATCCGAAAGGTCTGATTCGCTACACCACGCAACGCGCCATCGAGGGCGGGGGCACGCACGTCTTGCGGCCGAGAATTCTTGTCTACGCCGCCATCCTGCTCTCGCTGTGCGCACTTTTTGGCTGGCGGCTGGCCGAGCGTGCCCCCATGGCTCTGGATGTTCTGCACGATCGCAATCAGCTCTACAGGGAAACAGAGGGCCTCATCGAGAATGTCTACACCGTCAAAATCATCAACAAGCGGGATGTCGCGCAGACCTGCCAGCTTGCGGTCAGCGGCGTGGAAGGAATGAGCCTGCTGCTGGACACGCCCGGGATAGTGGTACCCGCAGGCGCCGTACTGAGCGTGCCGGCGCGTGTGCGCGCAGCGGAATCTGCACTTTCCGCACAGAGCACAGGTATCGTGTTCAGCCTGGTCGCGGTGACCGAACCGGAGGAGGAAATCCGCACCAAAGCGATCTTCCTCGGACCCGCGCCATGAGTTCCACTCCGCGAAACAACCGCATAGCGAAAACCGGTGGCTGGAAGGATCCATGGCGTTGGCTGGTGGCAACGCCACCGTTGGCGGCCGTGCTCGCTGGTGGGGTGACCTTGTGGCTCGCCATTGACAGCTGGGACGGCCTGGTGGTCGATGACTATTACAAGCAGGGCCTGGAGATCAATCAGGTGCTGGCGCGCGACGAGAAGGCACAGCAGATGGGGCTCGGGGCATCGGTACGCTGGGAACCCGAAGGCCGGGAAGGGACACTGGTGGTGATATGGGACGGAGGTCCCGGCAACCTTGCGCCGCCCAGCCTTGCCGTGAAGCTGATCTACGCTACTCGAGAGGGCCTCGATCAGGAGGTCACTGCGACCCTGTCCGCGCCCCAGCGCTATGAAATCCGATTGCCAGCCTTGCACTCGGGACAGTGGCATGTGCATCTCGGCGGTGATGGTTGGCGCATCACGGACGAGCTGTTCATTGGAGAACCCTGAAAGCGCTGCATGGCAGGAGCTTCCCCTTCCCGGGAAGGTAGCGGAGCCGCGGGGTCACTGTGATTTGACCGCTTCGGCAATCGAGTGCAGAAAGCGTTGCTCCCCCAGCGGATACTCCAGTACATCTCTCGCGCCCGTGCGGATGGCGTCCACCGCTTCCAGGATGGCGAGCGGGGGTACAGTGACAACGGTCGGAATTTCCATGCCCTTGAGGCGAAGCTGCAGCAACATCTGGCTCGCAGTCATGTCCCCCGCGTTTCGATCCACCACCACCACGGTGCGAGGCGAGGGCGTGAGTCTGGCAAGGATCTCACTGCCCGTCGCCGCCTCGATCACCTTGTGGCCCGCGCGTGTGGCCAGGGCTACCAATCGCGCCCTCTCATGGGCGTCGGCGTTCACGATCACCACGGTGATCGGGAACGCCTCTGCCGTCAGACCCAGAACGTCAAGCATGAGAACATTCAGGCGTGGGAGACCCGCGCCATCTGTCCTTCGTTGGCCATGCTCTCCAGTGCCTGCAGCGAACGGATCCGGATGAAACGACGGTCCACTGTCACCGCCCCTTTGCGCTGCAAATCGGTGAACAGTCGACTGATGGTTTCCACGGCCACAGCGAGATAGTTGGCGATGTCCTGGCGCGACATGGAAAGGTTGAACTCCGTGGCCGAGCAGCCGCGGGCGGCGAAACGGTGGGAAAGGGCCAGAAGGAACGAAGCCAGACGGGCGGGCGCCGATTTCTGACCCAGCAACAGGGCGTGCTGCTCGGCGTCCACGATGTGTCCGGCGGCGCCGCGCATCAACGCCGACCACAGCCCCGTCACCGACGCGATCAAGGACATGACGCGATCGTAGGGAATGGTGCAGTAAGCGACCGTCTCCAAGGCTATGGCCGAGCTCATGTGCCGACGTTCAGCCATGGCATCAAAGGCGAGGATATCCCCGGGAAAATGGAAAGCAGCCACCTGCTCGCAACCGTCCTCACTGTCCAGATAGGACTTCACCGAGCCGGCCCGGAGGATGTAGAACGCATTCATGGGCTGGCCCTGCCGGAAGAGATGTTCACCCCTGGTGATGGGGGCTCCAGCGGTCACGTGTCGGGCAACCTCCCCGCGCAGTTCCTGAGGCAGGGCTCGCACCATGCAGGGCGTGTTGGAACGGCAGTTCGCGCACGAGGCCTGGGGGCCGGAATTGAAGGAAACGACGTTGTCCATCTGTGCTCTCCTCGGGGTCGGCGCGGGACAGCGTGTGCCCCCTGCCGACTTGGTTGCTTGTCTTGTCTGGAGGAGATTGTGGGCGGGCGCCCGTGGCACAACTATCCGGTCTTGTGCCTAACAGCATTTCGGAAAATACCTAGGTGCATCTCGGATGCGCGCAGACCGGCGCTCCTGTCACAGGGTAAATCGCGCCATTCAGCGCGCGCGGGCGACGAGAGTGACCAGTTCGGCGAGCGAATGGACCCGGGTTTTGCTCATGACCTTGGCACGATGGATTTCGACCGTCCGTTCAGACAGCCCGAGTTCCACGGCGATCACCTTGTTGGCCTGTCCGGCCACGATGCGATCCATGATCTCCCGCTCGCGGGGAGTGAGCGTTGCAATTCTCGCCCGGATCTCCGCCACTTCTGCCAGTGTTGAGCGTTGCTGCGCACTGAGCGTCAGCGCCTGGTTGATGCGGTCGAGCAGTTCCTGATCCCGGAAAGGTTTCTCGATGAAATCCAGAGCCCCCGCGCGCATGGCCCGCACGGCCATCGCAACATCACCATGGCCCGTGATGAACAGGAGCGGGAGGCGGCACCCTCGCTCGTTCAGCGCTTGCTGGAGGTCGAGACCGCTCATGCCCGGCATGCGGATGTCCACCACCAGGCACCCGTCCATGCCCGAATCGAATGCGCCCAGGAACTCGGTTGCGGAGGCGAAAGTACGCGACTCCAACCCGACGGAGCGTACCAGCAAGGCCAGCGAGTCACGCACGGCCGCATCGTCATCGATGACGTAAACGGTGCCGCTCATGAGGCCTCGTCTTCGTCACCGGCAATCGTTTCCCGGCAAGGCAGCTGAACCTCGAAGATTGCGCCGCCCTCGGGGTTGTCTCGATAGCGCAGGGTTCCTCCATGCGCCTGGATGATGGAGTGACTGAGCGAAAGTCCGAGTCCTACGCCCTCGGCCTTGGTCGTGAAAAAAGGCAGGAACAGCTGATCCTGTCGGTCTGCGGGGACACCCGGCCCCCGATCGGCGACCGTCACGAGCAGGCTGTCTCCTGCAGCAAGGCTGCGCACCACGACGCGTCGCCGGGCGGGTTCCAATGACTGGCAGGCATCGATGGCATTACGCAGCAGATTGAGCAGCACCTGCTGAATCTGGACGGAATCAGCCTGCAGCTCGGGCAATGGATCCGTCAGCCGCAGCTCGAGCAGTATCTGCGCGCGCCGGGCATCCAGGTCTGCAAGCTCCACGACCTGGGCCAGCAACTGGTTCACATCCACTGGCTCGCGATTGCTTTCGCGTTTGGTCACGAAGGCTCGCACCCGCTTGACCACCTGACCTATCTGCAGTGCCTGCTCGGCGATCACGCCGAGCCCCCCGCCAATTTCCTCAAGCGTGGTCCTACCACTCTGCAGCAACCGACGATAGGCCTGCGCCTGATTGGCAATGGCTGTCAGTGGCTGGTTGATTTCATGTGCAATGGCGGACGCCATCTCACCCAGCGTGCTGAGCCGGGCAACATGCGTGATTTCTGCCTGCATGCGCGTGACCGCCGCCTGCGCCATGATCTCCGCAGTACGATCGATGACCTGGCCGATGAACTGGTCCGACCTGCCGTTGCGAGTGACGCGATCGATGTACAGATTGACCTCGGCAATGGAGCCGTCGGCACAGGCCAGTTCAAGATCGAACAACTGGCCTTGCTGTCCGTTTTCCAGAACCCGCTGAAGAGTCATGCGGATTCTGTCCTTCCATGCATCCTGGAACAGCACGGCGACATGTTGTCCTTCCAAGCTGCCCCGGACTGCCTTCAACAGGTGCACGAGCGCAGGGTTGACCGAGACCAGGAGCCCGGCGAGATCGGCGATGAAAATCCCGACTGGCGCATGCTCGATGATGAAACGTGTTTCTTCCTGCTGTTCTGCCAGCTCCGCTTCGGCAAGCTTGCGGCGGCTGATGTCTCTTGCAATACCAACGAATTTGACACCCTCCGGCGTTTGTATCTCTCCCACGGAGAGATCGAGAGGGAAAGTGCGTCCGGATTTGTGCAAGCCCTCCACTTCACGCCCGATGCCGATGATCTTCGGCTCGTGGGTGCGATGGAAATTGCTGATGTATCGATCATGATGCGGAGCGTGAGACGGCGGCATCAATACCTTCACGTTCCGTCCAACGACTTCATCCGCAGCGTAGCCGAAGATTCGTTCGGCGCCGCTGCTGAAATCCTCAATCACGCCATGACCATCGATGATGATGATGGCTTCCACGGCGGCCTTGAGCAGGCCCTCGTAGCGCGCTTCCACATCACGCAGACGATTCTCGAGGTCGGTGGGGTCAGGCATCAGGGCTCGTGCGGGGTCGTGTGAGTCTACCCGCCCGAGCCTGTAAGAACCCCGCGTGGATGTCAACGCGGGAATATCATTCCTGATGGTGGGGTTTCAGGATTTGACCTCGATCCTGCGCGCCTTGGAGGCCGCGCGCTTCGGCACCTCTATCTCCAACACCCCGTCCCGGCTGCTGGCCTTGATGTGCTCCGCATCAGCGGTATCCGGCATGGTGAAGCGACGGTAGAAGGTTCCATGTGAGCGTTCGACCCGGTGATAGCCTTCCCTGTCTTCCCGTTTCTCTTCCTCGCGCTTGCCCCGGATGGTGAGGGCACCATGTTCCATGGTGACTTCGATTTCCTCGGGTTTGACCCCGGGGATGTCGGCCTTGATGATGAATTTGTCGGCTTCTTCCTTGATATCGACCAGCGGCATCCACTGGCTGGTGGCGACATTGCTCATCTCCATTTCGGGCATGCCCCGGAACATCTCATTCATCTGCTTCTGCAGCCGATTCCACAGGTCTGTGGGTTCGTAGCGCGTGATTGCCATGCGTGACTCCTTGTGCGTGTGTTTGATCCGACTTCCATTGCGGTAGCCATGCTAGGGGCGAACCACCCGTGCAATTTTGATCCGGGTCAAAGATCCCTCAGGATGGGAGGCCTAGAGTCTCGGTCAGGAATTCCGTGCAATGAGCATCCGAAATCTGGAAGGATTCTTCCGTCCCCGTGCCATCGCTGTCATTGGCGCCTCTGATCGCCCACACAGCATCGGAGCCACCCTGATCAGGAACATGCTCGAGGGCGGATTTGACGGCGTTGTCATGCCCGTCAACCACCGACAGGTGACTGTCGCGGGCGTTGCCGCCTGGCCGTCGGTGGAGGCATTGCCCCAGACACCGGATCTGGCGGTCATCTGCGTACCACCGACACACATCCCGGGTCTCATCCACGCCTTGGGGGCGCGAGGAACCCGCGCGGCGGTGGTCATCACCGCGGGGCTTTCGTCGGCCCGGATGCCCGATGGTGCGACGGTGGCCGAAGCAATGCTGGCTGCAGCCAGACCGCACCTTCTGCGCATCATCGGTCCGAATTGCCTCGGCATGCTGGTGCCCGGCATCGGTCTCAATGCGAGCTTTGCGCCCGCCATGGCACGTCCGGGTCGGCTTGCTTTTGTTTCCCAGTCAGGCGCGTTGGCCACCGCCGTGCTCGATTGGGGCAATTCACAGGACATCGGCTTCTCCTGCTTCATTTCCATCGGCGACAGTCTTGATGTGGATTTGGGCGATCTGCTCGATTACCTGGGACGGCATCCGCACACCAGCGCCGTGCTGCTGTACATCGAGTCGATCAAGAATCCCCGCAAGTTCCTGTCTGCAGCGCGTGCGGCAGCCCGCGCCAAGCCGGTGATTGCCGTGAAGGCTGGCCGGGCGATGGCCGGTGCCAGGGCTGCGGCATCGCATACCGGTGCGCTCGCCGGTAATGACGAGATCGTCGATGCCGTGCTGCGGCGGGCAGGCATCCTGCGTGTGGAAACAACCCAGGATCTTTTTGCCGCCGCGGAGACACTCGCCCGCAGCAAACCGTATCTCGGGCCGCGCGTCGCGCTGATGACCAACGGTGGAGGCGCGGGTGTGATGGCGACCGACGCGCTGGTGGCGGCCGGAGGCGAGCTCGCGGTGCTGTCAGCAGAGACGCTGGCGACACTGGACAGCTTCCTGCCGACAACCTGGTCACGCAGCAACCCGCTCGACATCATCGGCGATGCGCCGGTTGAGCGGTACGTCGAAACGCTCAAGGTACTCACCCGGGTACCTGAGGTTGATGCGGTCATCTTCATGCATGCACCCACCGCTATCGAGGACAGCCTTAAAATCGCGCAGGCGCTCGCGCCGGTGATCAAGGCCTCTGGTAGAACCGTCTTCACTTCATTCCTGGGGGGTGACTGTGTAGCCAGTGCCCGCCGTTACATGGCGAGTCAGGGGATCCCCGGTTATCCCACGCCAGAAGAAGCTGTGCGGGCTTTTCTGCAGACAGTTGACTTTGCGCGACTGCAAGCTCTGCTGCTCGAAACCCCGCCACGAGAGGCACCGCGCGCGAGCGGTAAGCTGGAGGACGCACGCAGACTGGTGCAAGCGGTTGTCCGCACCGGGCGCACCCTGCTGACCGAACTCGAGTCCAAGCAGATTCTCATCGCGGCTGGAGTACCTACCGTGCGCACGGAAAGGGCCGAAAACGCGGAGGCCGCGGCACGGGTAGCCAGTGAGATCGGTTTTCCCGTGGCGCTCAAGATTCTTTCGCCCGATATCTCGCACAAGAGTGATGTGGGGGGTATCGCGCTCAACCTGGGCGATGCCGAAGCCGTGCGTGAGTCTGCCGCGCACATGCTGAAACGGATAGGCAATGCCGTGCCGGGCGCAGTCATCGAGGGCTTCACGGTCCAGGCCATGGCCAGAACACAGGATGCCCATGAGCTCATACTCGGGTGCATCAACGATCCCGTCTTCGGCCCTGTCCTGATGTTCGGCCAAGGTGGCACAGCCGTGGAGGTGCTGAAGGATCGCGCCTTCGCGCTGCCACCGCTGAACGTACCCTTGGCACGGGCATTGGTGGCCAGGACCCGGGTGGCGAGCCTGCTTGCGGGTTATCGCAACCGGCCCGCAGCCGCCATGGATGAGCTCCACGGCGCGCTGATCAATCTCTCGGCACTGGTCATGGCCTGCCCGGAAATCATCGAGCTCGACATCAATCCCTTGCTGGCGGACGCGTCCGGCGTGTGCGCGCTGGATGCCCGCATCCGGGTGATGGCAACCGATACAGCGCCGGATGCACGACTTCTGATCCGACCCTATCCGGGGGAACTGGAATCCTCCTTGCTGCTCGCCGGCAGACCTGTCGTGCTGCGTCCGATCAGGCCTGAAGATGAGCCGCTGCATGCAGCCTTTCTGGCGAAGCTCCGGCCCGAGCACGTGTATTTCCGCTTCTTCCAGATGATCCGGGAGTGGACTCATCCTCAACTGGCACGCCTGACCCAGATCGATTACGACCGTGAAATGGCGTTCGTCGCCGTGGATGAGAACGGCGCTTTTCTGGGGGTATCACGCGGCATCACGGATCCGGACAATGACACGAGCGAGTTCGCGATCGTCGTGCGCAGTGACCATCAAGGAGAGGGTCTGGGGCAAGCCTTGATGGAGAAGCTGATTGACTATGCCCGCAGCCGCGGGACTCTGCGCATGGTCGGCTTCATACTGGCCCAGAACACGCCCATGATGACCCTGGCGACCCAACTGGGCTTCAAGGTCATGAGCTGCGATGAAGCCGGAGTGTACGAGGTGTCGCTGCAGCTCAATGCAGACCCAGCAGGCGATGTGCCAAATGCTGCCCGCTTTCAATCCAGGACCTGACAGGACAAACACCCATGTGGATCTTCACACCCAAGGCCTTTCTTTCCATCGTCGCCCATCGCGGAAAACCCGATCACCTGCTGGTACGAGCCAGGTTGCCCGGGGACATCGAGACCGTTTTTCCTGCCGCAAAGGTGACGCGCAACCCCTCGGCAGATTACCTCTATCGCGCCGAGATCGAGCGCGCAGAGGTTGCCAGCACATTGGCGACCCTCGCCGCCTCGATGGACTATGACAACGTCAAAGGAGCCGTCAGCGACGCCCGGCGCGCGCGAATGATGGGCAAGGTGTGGGCGACGTGTCTGTCGGAACAGCATGACTGAATCCCTCAATCCTGATCTTCTCTATCGGCTGAGCATCGCTCTGGCGATCGGTTTCCTGCTGGGAATAGAGCGAGGCTGGCGCGACCGCGAGGCCGGGGAAGGACGCCGTGCAGCGGGCGTGCGTACATTCTCCCTGCTCGGGCTGCTGGGTGGGGTGGCAGGGGCGTTGTCGTCGGCCACAGGGCCACTCGTTCTCGCTGGTACCTTGCTGGTGTCGGGAGCAGGCCTCGCGCTGTTCATGTATCGCGAAGGTCGGCACGAGAATGATTTGAGTGCCACATCGCTGGTGGCGGCACTGCTGACCTTGTCGCTGGGAGCCTTGGCTGTACTCGGCGACGTAAGGGTGGCAGGGGCTGCAGGCGTCGCCGCGACTTTACTGCTTGCCGTGAAGGAGCCTTTGCACAGCTGGGTTGCCCGGTTGACCTGGCGGGAGCTGAAATCCGGTCTGTTGTTGGCCGCGATGACGGTGATCCTCTTGCCCTTGCTGCCTGACCGCGCCGTCGATCCCTGGGGGATAGTCAATCCCTATCAAATCTGGCTGCTGACCGTGCTTATCGCCGCTGTCTCGTTTGCCGGATACTGCCTGGTCCGGATGGCCGGCCCGCGCAGGGGCGCACTGCTCAGCGCGCTGGCAGGGGGGCTGGTGTCCTCCACCGCAGTAACCCTGTCCTTCTCACGTCTGGCCAGTGCCAATGGCGGGCGTGAACCAATGCTCGCGGCCTGCGTGGTCGCGAGCGGAACGGCGATGATGATCAGAATAGCCGTGCTGTTGGTACTGATCGCCCCGGCGCTCCTGCGACCGGTCGCGCTGGCAATCGTGGCGGCTACAGTCTGCAGCGGCTTGTTCACGTGGTGGGCGCTCTCACAACGTGAACGTACCGGACCGCCGGTCAGCCTGGCCGTGGAGAACCCCTTCGAGCTCGTCGAGGTAATCAAATTCAGCCTGCTGCTGACGGTAATCCTGTTTGGCACGCAACTCGCCCGCGATACCTTCGGGGACTCCGGTCTGCTGGTCGTGGCGGCGATCTCGGGGATCGCCGACGTGGATGCCATCACACTCACGGCTGCACGCTTGAGCGTATCTCCACCCTCTCGCGAAATTGCCGCGGCGGCAATTCTCATTGCGGTATTCGTCAACAATCTGGCCAAGGCCGGACTGTCGGTCTGGGCAGGGAGCGCGCGCCTCGGCGTCTGGGTGCTCGCGGGGACACTCCCCGGCACGCTTGCAGCGGCGGCAGTGTTTCTCCTCGTCCCTTCCTGAGCCTCGTCATGGTCCTCCGCGGCACATGAAGTCCGGCCAGGCCGTGCAGGGCGAAGTCCCCTTCGCTGTCGCTGCCCGTTACTGGCTGCGTCTGGGTTGCCTCAGCTTCGGAGGACCTGCGGGCCAGATCGCTTTGTTGCACCGGGAATTGGTCGATGAGCGTCGCTGGGTTCCAGAGTCTTCCTTCATCCATGCACTCAACTACTGCATGCTGCTGCCGGGACCTGAGGCACAGCAGCTCGTGACCTACACGGGATGGCTGCTCCACGGACCTCGTGGCGGCATTACGGCCGGAACGTTGTTCATCCTGCCCTCTCTGCTGCTGATGATGGCGCTGGCCCAGCTCTACCTGAGCTTTGGTGATATTCCCTTGATCTCAGGAATTTTTGCGGGAATCAAACCTGCGGTAACTGCCATCGTCATCCAGGCCGCATTCCGGCTCGGCGCGCGGACGCTCAGAACCTGGGCGCTGCGCGTGATCGCCGTGAGCGCGTTTCTTGCGCTTACCTGGTGGAAGATTCCATTTCCGTGGGTGATCGCGGCAGTCGCGTGTCTGGGTGCAGTACTTGCCCGGTTTGCACCAGAGCGCGTGGGTCTCACCGGTACGGCGCAGCCGCGCCCCTCTTCGCGCCAAGGTGCACGACATCCTGCATCGGGAGTCCTGTTTCATTGGGGTATCGTCGTCCTCGCCACACTCCTCGCCTGGGGGCTGCCCATGCTGCTGCTGGGGATGCATTGGGGATGGAGCGGGTTACCCGCACAGATTGCGCTCTTCTTCACCAAGGCTGCGCTGCTGACTTTTGGTGGGGCCTACGCAGTGTTGCCCTACGTCTACCAGGGTGCGATCGTGGAACACGCCTGGGTCACGCCGGTACAGATGATGGATGGCCTGGCACTGGGCGAAAGCACTCCCGGCCCGCTCATCATGGTGGTCACATTCGTCGCCTTCATCGCGGGCCACGAACAGGGGCCCTGGGCGGA
>JBDLQR010000163.1:0-2552 GCA_039800485.1 Pseudomonadota bacterium | reverse complement strand
CAGCCCAGAATGTCAGACTCGCTAGCCATGTCGAGCGTGCGGGCATGCCGTGCAAGAAAGGCCGAGAAGCTTCGCAGATCCGTACGATAGGCTTTCAGGGTGTTGTCACTGATCCCGTCCTCGACCCACAGGCTGTCGAGAAAACGTTCGACCTGCGCGGGACCGTCATCGCGCTCCGTGAACCCTGGCTCATGCATGCGTTCTGACCCTGCTTGCCCACAGGAAGACTGCGGGATAGCCTTCAGGATAATTCCTGAATGAACGGGTTCGCCAGTGAGTACATCGACCAAGCAATCGGCCCGGGGTCACGCCCTCTATTACTCCCAGCTGTGCGGATTCTGCACCCGCGTGCTGCGTGTTGCCCGCGCGCTCAACCTGGAGCTGGAACTGCGCGACGTGGATTTTGAAGCAGGACGCCGCCAGGAGCTGATGGCAGGTGGCGGCAAGGGTCAGGTGCCCTGCCTGCGCATCGAACAGGCTGACGGGGGTGTCAGCTGGATGTATGAATCCGCAGACATCTCACGTTACCTGCAGCAGAACTTCGGCAGCTGAGACGCACATCTTCCGGCTGGTCTCGCGTCATTCCATTCAGCACCGCGGTCATTCATGGCGGTGGCCATCCGTGCCCCGGAAATTGAAAAGGCCGGTGCCCCCGTCAGGGAGCCCGGCCTTTCATGCGATGGCGGTCAGTAATCTCTCACGCGGCGCCTTCGCGACGCTGAAAATCAGCCTTCCTTCTTGGGAGAGCTCGTGATCTTTTCGCGGATACGCGCAGCCTTGCCCTTCAGCTCGCGCATGTAATAGAGCTTGGCCCGGCGCACCGCGCCACGACGCTTGACGGTGACATCCGCCACGAGCGGGCTGTAGGTGGGGAACACACGTTCCACGCCCTCGCCATGAGAAATCTTGCGCACGGTAAAGGAGGAATTGGCGCCACGGTTACGCTTGGCGATCACCACACCTTCGAAAGCCTGCAGGCGTTCGCGGTTGCCTTCCACCACCTTGACCTGTACGACCACGGTATCGCCGGGCGAAAAGTCTGGGAGTTTGCGCGTGGTCTGCTCTGCTTCAAGTTGACGAATCAGGTCGGTCATGGGGGGCTCCAGCCATCGGGTCCGTAAAGGCGGCGGATTGTAGCCTATCGAGGGCCAGTAATTAAGCCTCGTCGGCTGATTTTTCAGGGTTTTCGCGCGCTATTTCCGCTGCCACCCGGGCAATTTCGGGACGCTCCAGCGCTGTCTGCATGAGATCCGGGCGCCGGACCGCCGTACGACGCACGGCCTCGCGCAAGCGCCAGCGGGCAATCCCGGCATGGTTGCCGCTCAACAGCACGGGTGGAACAGCCTGTCCATCGATGACTTCCGGGCGGGTGTAGTGCGGAAAATCGAGCAGCCCATCCATGAATGAATCGCATCGCGCGGAATCAGGATCCCCCATCACACCGGGGATCAGGCGGATCAGGGCATCCATCAATACCAGCGCCGGCAACTCGCCCCCGGACAGGACATAGTCACCTATCGACCATTCAGCATCGATATCCCGCTCCACCAGGCGCTCATCGATGCCTTCATAGCGGCCGGCCACGAACACGAGATGCGGAAACGCCAGCAGCGCGGGCAGATGATGCTGCTCCAGCCGGCGGCCTTGGGGACTCAGGTGAATGACATGCGCCTGGGGCAGCCGCGCACGTGCCTCGTGTATGGCCGCACGCAATGGCGCAACCTGCATGACCATGCCGGGCCCGCCACCATAGGGCACGTCATCCACCGTACGCCGTGCATCGCTGGTGTAATCGCGCAACTGACGGGCTTCGATGACGAGTTGCGACTGGCTGACTGCCTTGCGTGCAAGGCCGATTGCGGCAAACGCGCCGATGAGTTCGGGAAACAGGGTGAGAACGCAGAAAGTGCGCGGGATCACTCCGGTTCCTGCCAGTCGACTTCGATGAGCCTCGCCGCCCGATCGACCCGGAGCACGTACACACCCTGCACGAAGGGAATCAACGTCTCCCCCGGCTCGCCGCGGATGACGAGTACATCGTGGTCACCGGCCTCCACGAGTCGCATGACCTGACCGAGGTCACGCCGCGCCTGGTCGCGCACGGACATGCCGATGAGTTCGGCCCAGTAGTATTCGTTGCGGCCTGGTTTGGGCAAGGCCGACCTCGGTACCGCGATCTGCTGTCTGAGCAGTGCTTCTGCGGCCTCACGGGTATCTACACCGTCGAGTTTGGCCAGCAGACTCGGCCCCTGCGCGCGACTGCCGGTTACCTTGACCGTGCGCCAATCGCCGGGGTGGCCCAGAAGCCAGGACTTGTAGTCGAGGAGGTTGGCGCGAGGCCGGGTATGGGAATGCACCTTGAGCCATCCCTGAACGCCGAACACGCCGGAGACCTGGCCCATGATCAAGAGCTCCGGTGAAGGTTCAGCGGTCTCGGGACCGGAAGCAGACTGCACAGGCGGTTGATTGGGAGACATCAGGCCGGAACCGACGGGAAGGAGTCGAAGGCGCGAGCGAGGCTTGTGCCTTGCCCTTGCGCGACCTCAAAGCGG
>JBDLQR010000162.1:0-4054 GCA_039800485.1 Pseudomonadota bacterium | reverse complement strand
TGCGAGAGCGCGTTGGCGATGGTCAGGAGCAGGCCATCCGCGGTAGACAGTGCTGCCGCCAGACCGCCGGCTGCGACCAAGCCGGAAATTACATAGGGCAGCCCGGCAATCTCGGGCGTTGCCAACACAACGATGTCACCGCCAATCGCAATTTCCGCACGCTGCAGGATGCCGTCACCGTTGATATCCGCGACGGATAACAACCCCGGGTCCACCTTCTGCCAGGCCTGTACCCACTGGGGTAGCTGCGAGAACGCCGTACCGACCAGATCGTTATAGACCACATACTTGACCAGCACCGCCAGAGCGGGCGCGGTGAAGTACAGCAGAAAAATGAAGAACAGCGACCAGGTGACCGATGCGCGGGCCTCCTTGACCGAGGGTGTCGTGTAGTAACGCATCAGAATGTGCGGCAAGGCTGCCGTACCCACCATCAGGCAGAACACCAGCGCGAGGAAGTTTCGGCGAGAAACGTCGCGCGCCTTGTCGTCCTTGCCGGGGAAGGCTTCTGCGTGGCGAGAAAGCGGCGCACCGCGAGCACCCTGCGCGGCCTCTCGAGTCCACTGCGCACGGGCAGCCTCGACGGTCTTGGGCCAGGCAGCGAGCGCGGCTTCAGCCTTCTTGACGGCGTCGGCATTGCCGCCCGCCTTGGCCTCGGCCACGGCTTTCTCACGCGCCGCCTTACCATCAGCCAGCGCCTGCTCGGGCGCCTTCAGGTGGGCACGCGCGTCGGCCGCACGCTTGATGAAGATCTCACGGACCTCGTTCTCCTTGGGGTCCTTGATCAGCTTCTCTTCCAGCGCGGTGACCTTCTGCAGCTGATAGCCGTAGGTGAACTGCGGCAGCGGGAAGCCCGTCTGCTTCATACCGAGCCACACCACCGGGATCATGTACGCAATGATCAGAATGATGTACTGCGCCACCTGCGTCCACGTCACGGCTCGCATACCCCCAAGGAACGAGCAGACGAGAATACCCCCCAGACCCAGGAAAATACCGAGTTCAAAGGCCACGCCGGTCAGACGGGTCGTGATCAAGCCCACGCCGTAGATCTGCGCGACCACGTAGGTGAATGAGCAGATGATGGCAATGACGATCCCGATGAATCGCGGGACATTGCCGCCGTACCGGGCGCCCAGAAAATCGGGCACGGTGAACTGGCCGAACTTGCGCAGGTAGGGCGCGAGAAACAGCGCAACCAGCACATAGCCGCCCGTCCAGCCCATGATGAAGGCCAGACCGCCGTAGCCCTGCAGATAGAGCGTACCGGCCATACCAATGAACGACGCGGCCGACATCCAGTCGGACCCGGTCGCCATGCCGTTGAAGACCGCCGGGACCCGGCGACCCGCGACATAATATTCCGCAGCGTCATTGGTGCGGCTCATGATGCCAATGCCCGCGTAAAGCAGGACCGTGGCACCCAGGAACACATAACCGATGGACTGCCTGGACAGACCCATCTGTTCAAGAATCGCGAGTGCGATGACGAAGATTGCAAAGCCTCCGGTGTAAAAGCCGTAGACCTTGGTCAACTGGGCCTTGAAGGCCTTCTGGGATTGGGTTCCGGAAATCATTGCTCTTCCTCCTCTTCCACACCGAACTCACGGTCCATGCGACTCATGTAGCGGGCGTAAAAAAAGATGATCGCCACGTAAACGATCAGCGCGCCTTGCGCACCCATGTAAAACGAGAACGGCCACCCGAAAAACGTGAAGCTGAGCTCGCGGGCAAAAAATGCGAGCACATAGGTGACAAAAAACCAGATGGCCAACAGGATCGCGGTGATCCTGAGGTTTCTGGACCAATACTCCTCTCTGCTTGCAGACTGCATGACATCTCCTCGACTTTGATCAAACGCTATTCAGACGCCCAGACCGGCAGCCCCGCAACCGACTGTCTTGACCCCGAGGCGCCTCCCCACCCCCCATCAAACGCTCACCGCACCTCCAGTCCGGCGCTGATGCCGGTTTCGCGTTCGAGCTGCCGCGCAACCTGAGGCTCGAATCCGGCCAGGTGGCGAATCGTCTTTTCCGCTTCGGCGAGCTGGCCCAGGCGGTGATGAAGATGAGCCAGTTGGTAGAACCCATAGGGTGACATGGGCTGCAGCTCGATGTTGCGCTGCAGCGGCTTCAGGGCCTCGTGAAGCTGGTCAAGCTTGATCAAGGACAGGGCCTTGCCATAGTGGGCGCGATCCAGCTTTGGGTCGAGCGCGATCGCCTGATCGAAGGCGCGCACGGCCGGCGCGTGCTGACCCTCTTCCTGGAGCAGAAAGCCCAGGTTGAACCAGACGGATGCCTTTTTCCCATCGATTTCGACTGCCTGCTCCAGCAACTGGATTGCCTGGCTGCGGCGACCTCGCTCGGCATGCAGGTGGGCCAGGCTGGATAGCGCTCGAATATCGCCCGGGCGGGCCGCATGAATGCGCGCCCAGTACTCGATCGCGATCTCCTCCCGCTTCAGAATCACAGCCCACAACGCAATCTGACGCCAGAACCAGATCGACAGGGGAGAGACGGCGGCCGAGGACACGCTCAGCCTCCCTGAGTAATCAATTGGCTCTGATAGTGAATCTGCGCCAGTTTGAGGCCCATCCACAACCAGAAGAGCAGAATGAAGGCGAGCGCTGGAATGTGCTGATCGACGACGAAGCGAGGCGCGAGCGCCCGTGCAACTGAAACGACCGGACGGGTCAGGAACCGCATCATGCGGTAGACCGGGTTGCCCTCATGCCGGCCAAAGCTGATCACATAGACAATGCCTTGACCGAACAGCAACAAGGCTGCGAACTCAACAAGACCCTTTGCGACCGTTAACAGCGCAAGCACCATGCCTCCGGGCAAGTTCCGTGAAAAACATCACGGCTTTTATGATTATTTGGCAAGCATACGCTTGCCCAACGAAATCATGCAAGACGTTGTGTCCCGCAACAGACAGGCGAGCGAGAGGGGGTCAGGAATGGGCAGAAACAGGCACGGCACCGCGTCGCCCGGGCGAGGCCAAGCGGGGAGCGAATGTAAAGACTGCGCCAGACGGCGCAGCGATCACAACGCCCCCGGATCTGCGCCGACTCAGCGCTGGCCGTCGTTCACGGACACCTTGTCCTTGGTGAGCCCGCCCAGCCGGGAATGAACGCGTCCGCCCGTCCCCATGCACAGTGCAAACAGGATTTCGCGGGGCTTTGGCGCGTCCTGCAGGCCCACCTCCATGGTGACGAAGTGGCTGCGCACATAGGCGGCATGGATGTAGTGCATCGGTACCATCACGCGATATCCAGCGGTCGCCACGGCCTTGACTGAGGGCACAATCGCCTTCGGGTGACCCAATACTTCACGCATGGCCCATCCCCCGGCCTCGTGCCAGGTGGCGCCGTGCTCGAGTTCACCGTCCAGCCCGACAATTGCGGCCTTGCTGTAGACCTCGATGTTTTCGCGCCCCAGGACGTCAACCAACTCGTTCGCGAGCAAGGTGCCCAGCGATCGCAATTCGGCCATGAAGGGCATCAAGTCGGGCTCGTATCGACCCGCGAACGGGTTGCGGATGACCGCACTCGCCGCGGCGAGCTTGAGAGGCTTCTCGACGGGCGGCCCCCCATCATGATGAATAGTTTCGATGACAAGGGAGCGTTTTCGGATTTCGATCATTGACATGGTCACGGGCCTCAACGGGTCGCATCAACAATGGGGTTACGCAATACGCCGATCGACTCGATCTCGACCTCGCAGACATCCCCTGGCTTCATGAACCACGCGGGCTTTCGGCTCCAGCCCACACCCGCAGGCGTTCCCGTCACGATGACATCACCGGGGACCAGGGTGAAGATGGCTGATGCGTAACTGATCAGTTTTGCGACACTGAAAATCATCATGCCCGTGCTGCTGCTCTGAACCGTCTCGCCATTGAGGCGGGTTTCGAGCTTGAGTGCGCGGCCCGGTTCGATCTCATCGGCTGTGACCATCCACGGCCCGAACGCGCCAGTCGACTCGAAGTTCTTGCCGGACGCAATCTGTTTGGCATGGAACTGCCATTCCCGGACGCTGCCATCGTTGTAAAT
>JBDLQR010000161.1:0-9016 GCA_039800485.1 Pseudomonadota bacterium | reverse complement strand
AATCGGGCGTTCCTGGATCTTGTGCATGCCGAGAATCGCGCTCTGCGGCGGGTTGATGATGGGCGTCGAAACCAGCGAACCGAAGATGCCGCCGTTGCTGATCGTGAAGGTTCCACCGGTGAGTTCTTCCAGGGTCAGCTTGCCGTCACGGGCGCGCTGGCCGAAATCGACGATCTGGCGCTCGATGTCCGCGAAGCTCATGAGTTCGGCGTTGCGCAGGACCGGAACCACGAGGCCGCGCTCCGAGCCCACGGCAACGCCGATGTCGAAATAGCCGTGGTAGAGGATGTCATCCCCATCCACCGACGCGTTCACGACAGGGAAGCGCTTGAGTGCCTCCACCGCTGCCTTGACGAAGAAGGACATGAAGCCGAGCTTCACTCCGTGGCGCTTTTCAAAGTCATCCTTGTAGCGACTGCGCAGATCCATCAGCGCCTGCATGTTCACCTCGTTGAAGGTGGTCAGCATGGCGGCCTGCTGCTGGGCCTGGAGCAAGCGTTCGGCAGTGCGCTTGCGCAGACGCGTCATGGGCACGCGTTCCTGCGGGCGGGCGCCGGCATCCAGCAGCATCGCGGGGCTGAGCGGCGCCGGTGCGGGCGGAGCAGCGGTGGGCGGGGCCGCTGCACGCGCGGTCTGCGCCATGACATCGCCTTTGGTGACGCGGCCATCCTCGCGCGAGGAGGGGACGTCTGTGGCGGTAAGACCCTGCTCGGCCATCAGTTTGCGCGCCGCGGGGCCCGCCTTGACGGCCGCCTGGGCAGGCGGGTTTGCAGGAGTCGCGACCGCTACAGCAGGCGCCGCGCTGGCCGCCGCACTGGCTGCGGTATCGATGACTGCGAGCACGTCATGACTCAGGGCCGTCTCGCCGGTCTGTTTCCGGATTTCCACCAGCACTCCGGAGTCCGGCGCGACGACCTCCAGGGTTACCTTGTCGGTTTCCAGGTCGATCAGGTTCTCTCCGCGTTCCACCTGTTCGCCGGCCTTCTTGCGCCATTCGAGCAGGGTGGCGTCCGGGACTGACTCGGCAAGCACTGGCACTTTGATTTCAACAAGCACGGGATTTCCTCTCTGTCATCGACTGCACGCACGGACCACGCGGACTCAAGCGGATTTCTTGCGTTGGGTTTTCGGTTGTTCCCTGGTCTGCTTGAGCAGCAGGGCTTCCTCCACGACATCCTGCTGCTGCTTCACATGCAGCGCGTGGTAGCCGACAGCGGGCGACGCGGAGTAGGGGCGGGCAACGCACAAGAGCGGACGATCCTGCGGGAAACATCCGCCGAGGTGGCGTTTGGAGAGCATGACGGGCCAGGCGCCCTGGTTGCGCGGTTCCTCCTGCACCCAGACAAACTCGCGCACATTGGGGAAGCGCGCCGCGATCGCCACCAGCTCTTCACGGGGGAACGGATAGAGCTGTTCCAGGCGAACGATGGCGCTGTGGGTGATGTCATGCTCACGGCGGGCTTCGAGCAGGTCGAAGTAGACCTTGCCGCTGCAGATGAGAAGGCGTTCAACCCGTTTGGGATCGAGCGCATCCACCTCATCAATGACCGGCAGGAAGGCACCTTGCTCCAGTTCGGTCAGGGTGGAGACCGAGAGCTTGTGGCGCAGCAGGGCCTTGGGGCTCATCACCACCAGCGGCTTGCGATAAGGCCGCAGCACCTGTCGCCGCACCAGGTGGAACATCTGCGCCGGTGTCGTCGGGTAGACCACCTGCATGTTGTCCTCGGCACATAGCTGCAGGAAGCGCTCGAGGCGGGCCGAGGAATGCTCGGGTCCCTGACCGTCATAGCCATGCGGCAGGAACATCGTCAGCCCGCAGTAGCGTCCCCATTTTTCCTCGCAGCTGGCGATGAACTGGTCGATCACCACCTGGGCGCCGTTGACGAAATCGCCGAACTGGGCTTCCCAGATGACGAGCGAGCGCGGCTCCGAGCTCGCATAGCCATATTCGAAACCGAGGACCGCCTCCTCGGACAGCGTCGAGTTGATGACAAGAAAGCTCGCCTGATCAGGGGCAAGATTCTGCAAGGGCAGGAAGGTGTCACCGGTCTTCTCGTCATGCAGGACGGCATGTCGATGGAAGAAGGTTCCGCGGCCGCTGTCCTGACCCGAAATCCGTACGGCGTGTCCATCAACCACAAGGGAGGCATAGGCCAGGCTTTCCGTGAAACCCCAATCGAGCGGCAACTCGCCCTCGGCCATTTTCTGGCGATCACTGATGACCTTCTTGACTGAGCGGTGAAGCTGGAATTTTTCGGGGTAGCGGGTCATGCCCTGGGCGAGCGCCATGATCTGCCCTTTGGGCAGCGCAGTTTCTGCCGGGGCCCGCCAGTGCGTGTCCCGGAATGGCTCGAAGTTGATCAGATAGCGGGTGTCCTGCACCTCCACATGGGGTCGCGAGACCACCACGTTGTTCTCCAGGGCCTCGCAGTACTGGTCGGTCATTTTTTCCAGCGCATCGGCCGCGACCACGCCTTCGGCGGCGAGTTGCTGGGCATAGGACTTGCGCACACCCGGATGCTGCCGGATGTGCTGGTACATGAGCGGCTGGGTGGCGGCCGGCTCGTCTGCTTCGCTGTGCCCGTGCTTGCGATAGCACACCAGATCAATCACCACGTCCTTGTTGAATTCCATGCGGAAGTCGAGCGCAAGCTGGGCCACCATTGCCACCGCTTCAGGATCATCTCCATTCACATGGAAAATGGGCGCCTGGACCATCTTGGCCACGTCGGTGCAGTAGAGCGTGGAACGCGAATCAAGCGGATCGCTCGTGGTGAAGCCGATCTGGTTGTTGATGATCACATGCACCGTACCCCCGGTGCTGTAACCGCGGGTCTGGGACAGGTTGAAGGTTTCCATTACCACGCCTTGCCCGGCGAACGCCGCGTCACCGTGAATCAGCAGCGGCAGGACGCGATTGCGTTCGACATCTCCACGCCTGTCCTGGCGGGCGCGCACGGATCCCTCCACCACCGGATCGATGATTTCGAGGTGTGAGGGGTTGAAGGCGAGCGTGAGGTGGACCACGCCATGCGAGGTGTCGATGTCGGAGGAGTAACCGAGGTGATATTTGACGTCACCCAGACGCGCATCCCGACTGCGCCCCTCGAACTCGTCGAACAGCTTGGAGGGATGCTTGCCCACGATGTTCACCAGCACGTTCAGGCGACCACGGTGCGCCATGCCGATGACGACTTCCTTCATGCCATGCCGGCCTGAGTCCTCTAGCAACTGGTCGAGCAGCGGTATGGCGCTTTCACCACCTTCCAGCGAGAACCTCTTCTGTCCCACGTATTTGCGGTGCAGGTATTCCTCCAGAGCCCCGGCGGCGACCAAGCGGTCGAGCAACCAGCGCTTCTTTTCCGGCGAAAAACTCGGCCGCCCCAACACCGGTTCCAGCCGCTGCTGAATCCAGCGCTTCTGCGCCGTTTCCACGATATGCATGTATTCCGCACCGACAGTGCCGCAGTAGGTGCTGCGCACCACTTCCAGGATGCGGGCCAGGCTGGCCTGGCTGCCAGGCACGCCTTGCAAGGAACCGGTATTGAACAGGCGCTCCATGTCCTGGGGGCCAAGACCGTGATGGGCTGGGTCGAGCTCGGCAACCTGCGGTCTGGCGTGCTGGTTCAGCGGGTCGAGACGCGCCTGGCGATGACCCATGAAGCGATAGGAATTGATGAGCTGCAGTACTGCAACCTGCTTGCCATCGTCCACAGGTGCCGCCTGGGAGGGGGCAGTGCCGGCGGGCGTGAGGCGGCGATCTGCCAGGGCCACCATGCGGGCGCGTACCGGCGCATGAGGCACATCCGGGCGGGAGGTCTCAGTCCCCAGGGATTGGAAGTACCTTTGCCAATCCTCGGCCACTGAGCCTGGATCAGCCAACCATGATTCGTAGAGTGCCTCCACGAAGGCTGCATTGCCGCTGGACAGGCACGAGGGGATCTGCATGGCGTTCCTTTCGGTGCTGGTAACTGTTCGACCGTGAGCTGAGCCCAGGCGCCGGAGGGCTGGTTATGGCGGCGCGTCAACCGCGGCGGATTCTCGATCAAGCCCTCTCCAAAGTCATCAGGGCAGTGGACTTTTCCGCTTGAAAATCAAGCGACACTGAGTAGCGCTCTCCGGCAGTGCGGAGCGCCTCGGCGGTGCATTGCTGCGGCTGCCGCCACCGGGTCTCGCCCCGCCCTTGAAGCCGCCTCAGGCGCGCGTTTATGCTTGGACGCTTGTGCGGTGCAGAAGTGCCCCACAGAAAAAAGATGAGGAAAAAAAACATGTCCACCCGCACTGTCGTGATTACCGACAAAGCCTCTGGCAAGTCGGTCGAATGTCCGGTCTACGAAGGTCAGTACGGCGCGCCCGTCATCGACCTCAAGAATCTCTACAAGGAACTCGGAATGTTCACGTTCGACCTGGGGTACGGCTCAACCGCAGCCTGCCGCAGCTCGATTACCTACCTGGACGGTGAGGAGGGTGTTCTTCTTTATCGGGGTTATCCCATCGAGCAGCTGGCCGAGAAATCGACCTACCTCGAGGTGGCCTACCTGCTGATCAATGGCGAATTGCCGACGCCCCAGCAGTTCGACGACTTCAAGCATGTCATCAAGATGCATGGCATGACCCACGAGCATCTCACGCGCTTCTACCAGGGATATCGCTACGACGCGCATCCGATGTCGGTGCTCTCGGGTGTGATGGCCGCGGTGGCCTCGTACTACCACAACTCGACCGACATCTATAATCCGGACGATCGCCGCCTCACCGCGCAGCGCGTGATCTCCAAGATGCCGAACCTGGTGTCCAAGGCCTATCGCTACTCCAGTGGCCTGCCTTTCGTATATCCCGACAACTCACGCGACTTCGTGGAGAACTTCATGTACATGATGTTCTCCTGGCCGACCGAGCCCTATCAGGCCAACCCGGTTGCCGTGCGGGCCATGGACCTGTTGTTCATCCTGCATGCGGACCATGAGCAGAACGCGAGCACCTCCACTGTCCGCCTCTGCGGAAGTGCGGAGACCAATCCCTTCGCGTGTGTATCCGCCGGCATCTCGACCCTCTGGGGCAAGGCCCACGGTGGGGCCAACGAAGCGGTCATCGACATGCTCACCGAAATCGAGCACCCGAAGAACATCCGCAAGTTCGTGGACCGCGCCAAGGACAAGAGCGACAACTTCAAGCTCATGGGCTTTGGTCACCGGGTCTACAAGAACTACGATCCGCGGGCAAAGATCATTCGCAAGGCCTGCCATGACCTGCTGACCGAGATGAACCTCAACCAGCCGCTGTTCGAGATCGCCATGGAACTCGAGCGCATTGCCCTGGAAGACGAATACTTCATCTCCCGCAAACTCTATCCGAACGTCGATTTCTACTCGGGCCTCATCTACCAGGCACTGAACATTCCAACCAACATGTTCACGCCCATGTTTGCCCTGGCCCGTTCAGCAGGCTGGATCGCCCAGTGGATGGAGATGCTGACGGATCAGGCGGACTTCCGCATAGGCCGGCCGCGCCAGCTGTACGTCGGTGCGCCGAAGCGCGACTACGTGGCACTGGCAAGCCGCAAATAGGCCGCTGGTTCCGTCCAGCACAGACACCAGAACAAACCCAGGATTCTTCCCATGAAAAAGCCCGTCAGAGTCACGGTCACCGGCGCCGCCGGCCAGATTTCCTATTCCCTGCTGTTCCGCATCGCTTCCGGCCAGATGCTGGGCGCTGACCAGCCCGTCATCCTGCAACTGCTTGAAGTGACGCCCGCGATGAAGGCCCTGCAGGGCGTGGCGATGGAACTCGATGACTGCGCCTTCCCGCTGGTCGCCGGCATCGAGATGAGTGACGACCCGAACGTCGCCTTCAAGGACACCGACTATGGTCTTCTGGTAGGCGCGCGGCCGCGCGGACCCGGGATGGAACGTGCCGATCTGCTGGCTGCCAACGGTGGCATCTTCAAGGTGCAGGGCAAGGCCATCAACGCGCATGCCAGCCGCAACATCAAGGTGCTGGTGGTTGGTAATCCCGCCAACACCAACGCCTGGACCTGCATGGTCTCGGCTCCGGATATCAATCCCCGCCAGTTCACCGCCATGACCCGGCTTGATCACAACCGTGCCGTAGCTCAGCTGGCCGCCAAGACCGCGAGCACGGTGGCGGATGTCAGGCAGGTCACCATCTGGGGCAACCACTCCACCACCCAGTACCCGGATCTGAGTCAGGCTACCGTGAAGGGCACTGCTGCATTCTCGCAGGTTGAGCGCGCCTGGTACGAAAGCGAGTACATCCCGCGTGTCGCGAAGCGCGGGGCCGAGATTATCGACGCCCGTGGCGCCTCGAGCGCTGCCTCGGCCGCCAATGCAGCGCTGGAACACATGCGCGATTGGGCCCTGGGCACGCCGGCCGACGACTGGACCAGCATGGGTATTCCCAGCGATGGCAGTTACGGCATCGAAAAAGGCCTGATGTATTCCTTCCCGGTTCGCTGCCGCAATGGCGATTACGAGATCGTGCAGGGCCTGCCGGTGGACGATTTCAGCCGCGCGCGCATGACCGCGACGGAGAACGAGCTCAAGGAAGAACGCGCCGCAGTGCAGCAGCTGGTGGGTTGAAGCCACCGGATTGCCACGATGCGGGGAGGTCAGTCAGAATCCTCCCATGATCGACGCGCAGGGCTATCGCGCCAATGTTGGCATCATCATCCTGAATGACAGGGGCCAGGTGTTCTGGGGCCGTCGTTGCGGCCGCAGCGCCTGGCAATTTCCGCAGGGTGGGATGAATCCTGACGAGAGCCCGGAGCAGGCCATGTTCCGGGAATTGCGGGAGGAAGTCGGCCTGCAACCGCATCACGTGGAAGTCATCGGTTGCACGCGGCGTTGGCTGCGCTACCGGCTCCCTCGCCGCTTCATTCGCCACGACCAGCGTCCCCTGTGCATCGGCCAGAAGCAGCGCTGGTTCGTGATGCGTCTCACCGCCGCCGAAAGCGAGTTCGACCTCTCCTGCGATGAGCGACCTGAATTCGATCAGTGGCGCTGGGTCGAGTACTGGGATCCGCTGCAGGAGGTGGTGGCGTTCAAGCGAGGCGTCTATCAGCAAGCCTTGCGAGAGCTCGCGCCCCTGGTCGAACGCGCGGCCGCCATTTCCCTGCCGCGCTTCGTGCGGACCAGTCCCGCCTGAAAAAATCTGACGGCATCAGTTGCCGCTTTTGCGGATGGCCAGCTCCGGCAACAGTGTTCTCGCCGCGCGTGATTGCGCGTGGTGGGTGAATTGCTCGCCGAATCCCGGCTCGAATCCGTAGCCTTCAATCAGCGCGCGCAACTTGTCGATGCTGACCTTGCAGGCAGTCATGGCTTCGTCTGCTGCCTGGCGGATGTCAGGCAGCGTGTCCACCCTTGCCATCGCCTCCTTGTACACGCCGGTGGTGTCCGCACTCACGCCGCTCATCAGGGCCGTGCGTTCCTTCATGCTCATGTCGCCGGGAGATCGGTAGGCGGTCGTCACGCCGGCCGCTGGCTGGCCGTCCTGGGCCTGGACACCGGCGGCAAGGACCAGGCTCTGCGCCAATGTCGCCGCAATCAGAAAACCGGCACGGTGATGGATTTTGAACATCGATGATTACTCCGTAGCAAATTGAGCGCGCTTGATCTGCCAGGTCTGCGGCCTTCCGCCCACCCTGTCGCAGCCGAGTTTCTGGGCGGGTTCCCCCGGCTGGATGCTTCCGTCCATCAGGCCCTGGGGGCGGTCCACATGCAACCTGAGCAGTCGGTAGCGGATGGTCCGTGACGGGTGGTCATTGTGCATCACAATCAGCTTGCCGCCCTCACTCAGGTTGTGGCACCGGCCATCGAGCACGGTTTCCAAGCGCAGCCAATCAAGCGGCTCGGATGCATCCCGTGTTTCGGCCGGGTCTGCCGCCCGGGCCCGAGGCACGACGATCACCGCCAGTGACACAGCGAGCAGAATGGCCACGGGCAATGGCCGCCACCACCCGCGCTCCTGTTTCGGAAGTTTTCGTGCCCGCGTTGGCAGGGCTTGGCTGGAAGGCATCAAGTTACTCACAGAACCTGTGGATAAATATGTGGATGGCATGCGGACTCAGCGCTTTTCCGCGTGAGTTTGCAGGATCTCGCGTCAGAACGGTCAAAATTTGCGCAGATTGAATAAATTCATATAAATCAGTAGTTAAAAGAAACTTCATGATGTGTTCAAGCGGATTCCAGACTAAACCTGAATGATGAAAGGTATTTTTTTTCACGTTGTGTAAAACCCACAGGCGGACGGCCGTCCACCGCTTGCTACATCCTTCCCAGTGTGCTTGCAGCTTGGACGCAGCGGCATTGCAGGCCAGCAATGGAATGGCCGCATTCAGAAATTATCTTTATCTTTTATCGAGTTGGTAGATAATCATCAGAATGAAGAGAAGCTGTCTGATGCAACTTACCGCAAAATTTCCCGCCGGCGGCGTGATCTTGCTGCTCTTCACGCTGCTGGGTTCGGGCTGCAGCATGCTGGGTACGCAAGCGCCTGACGATTACGCGGCTGCCCCGGAGGTCCCCTTTCCCGAGCCCGCCGGAGCGGACGTCCCCGCTGCTCCCGGTAATCTGGATACCCTGGGGCTGGTGGCCTATGCGGCAAGCATGCAGGGCAAACCGTACCGAGCCGCGGGAGATTCGCCCAGTGAGGGTTTTGACTGCAGTGGGCTGGTGCAACACGTCTTCGGGCGGTTCGACCTCTTCCTCCCGCGGGACGCGGCCAGCATGGCCGACGTTCTGCCCCCGGTGTCTCTTTCGCAGGTCCAGGCCGCAGACCTCCTGTTCTTCAACACCCAGGGTCGTCGCTATTCCCACGTCGGGATTTACCTCGGAGACGGGCGATTCGTCCATGCGCCCAGTCCCCGCACCGGTCGCGTCATCATTTCTGCCGTGGATAACCAGTACTGGAGACAAAGGGTGACGGGTGCACGGCGTCCCGGTCCGGTGAGCTACGCACTGTCAAGCAGTGAGGGGCAGATTACCCGCAGACGTTGAGG
>JBDLQR010000160.1:0-9951 GCA_039800485.1 Pseudomonadota bacterium | reverse complement strand
GGAGGGGATGCTGCAACTGGAGCCCATCGCGGAAGCTTACTGGCAGTTGTACCAGCAACATCCCTCGGCGTGGACGCACGAGATCGATCTGCGTCCGTTCAAGGAAAATTTCTGAAGGCCTTGCCGGCGACCCGTACCGGGCGCCGGTCTCCCCCAGTGGAAGATTTCAGCTTTTGGGCTCTGCGCCCTCGCCCAAGGGCACACCCGTGAAGGTCGTGCGTTCGCTGAGCTCGATCCAGTTGCCGTCCGGATCACGGATGAATCCGAAACGCACCAGATCTCCCATGTCCCTCAAGGGCTCACCGGGCAGGGCTCCTGCCGCGAGTGCGGCGGGCAATGCCGTTCGCGCGTCCCGGATCTGGAAAGTGATGTAGCGGTAGCCCGGGCCACGCCAGTCATCTGCGGACCGCACGGGATGGGGCGCCTTCTGCAGCCAGAGCCGCGCACGTCCACTGGCAAAGGTCACTGCATCCACTTGCGGAAGACCGAATGCTTCCCTGAAGAAGCGCGCATGCCGTTCGAGGTCGGTCACCGCCATCACCAAGCCGTAATCCCAGTCGGGCGCTAGCCCCGCAGGCACCAGCTCCACGAGGTTGCCGTCCGGATCATGCAACGTACGAGCCGCGCCGATCCCCGGCACCGCCACCCGCAGGCTGCGATAGCCGCCGGAAGGCGCACCGATCAGCGGGTCGCGCGCATGATTCATCTTGAGGATGGCAGCGCCGAGGTGGTGACGATGCTGCTGCATGCCACCCCCTAGCTTGCCCATATGGTCGTAGGTCAGCCCTACCTCAGCCTGCCAGAACGCGAGCTGGGCGTCCCGCTGGTTGGAGAACAAACCGAGATCGAAGCCCTCGCGCGCGAACTGCATGCGCTCGAGAAAACCGTCAGGCAATGGCAAGGCGCTTGCGCACCTCGGTCACCCGCTCGAAGTGGCGGGTTTCCTCGCGACCGTTGAGGCGCAGAAGGTTGGCCACTTCCTCGTTCTCCTCGGCATCGGCCCAGGCCTGGTACTGGAGATCACCATCCACCTCGGCCTGTTGCAGCAGATCCATGATCTCCGCGGAGGCCGGTACATGATCGAGTGCAAAGGGGTTGAAGGGGTTGTCCTCGTTGGCGGGCAGTTCAAAGCTGCCACCCTTGAGCTTTATCACCTTGAGCAAGCGGTGCGCGTGCCCGCGCTCTTCCGCGGCGTTGCGCAAGAGCAGCTCGCGCGCAGTCTCATCCGTCACGCCACGCGCCATGACCTCATAGAACACCTCTCCGTAGGTCTCGATCATCGCGAGCACCTTCAGGTCATCGATGGAGAGCGTCTTGTGGGTCTTCAGGTGATCGAGCGCTGCAAAAGGCTGGTCGGGGTATCCCGCGGGCAAGCTGGTCATGGTTATGTCCTCCGGTGTTTGAGGCTGAATGTGGGGCGACACTAAACCACCCGCCCAATGCGCACAACGCAATCACGATGCTGCGCCGCGTCGCCGTGCTCCGACACTGGACCACCCCGCTGACCGCCCGGCATACTCCGGCTCGCGATCGGGATTCATGGGCCATGCCCCGCGAGCCCTTTCCCTTCATTCTTGAACTGCCAGGAGCCCCAGCCGATGAAATTCGGAAAACTCGGTGTATTCACCTTCACGGACGCCATGGATGCCGCCCAGCTCGCCGATCTCGCCACCCGCGTCGAAGGTCTGGGCTATTCCACCCTGTGGTACCCCGAGGCATTCAATTACGAGACCTTCGCCATTGGCGGCTACCTGCTCAGCCACAGCAAGAAGCTCATCGTGGCGAGCGGCATCGCCAATATCTACGCCCGCGATGCAACGACTGCAGCCATGGGGCACAACAGCCTTAACGCGCTCTACGGCGGGCGCTTCGTGCTGGGCTTGGGTGTCTCTCATGCGCCGCTGGTGTCTGACCTTCGCGGTCACAGCTACGAACAGCCAGTGGCCACCATGCGCGCCTATCTCGATCGCATGGATCAGGCCTGGTCGGCCATGAACAGCACACCTGCCAGCAAGCAGCTGGTGCTGGCCGCACTCGGCCCGAACATGTCCAAGCTGTCGGCAGAGCGCACGCTCGGCGCCTTCCCCTACAACATCACCCCGGATCAGGTGGCCCTGTCACGCGCAGCCATGGGCACGAAGGGCGCGGTCATCTGTGAACAGAAAGTCTGCCTGTGCGCGGATCCCGTCGTGGCCCGTCGCGCGGCACGCGCAGCCTTGTCGGTCTATCTGCCCTTGCCGAACTACTTCAAGAACTGGTTCCGGCTCGGTTTTGATGAGAGCGATCTCAAGGATGGCGGCAGCGACCGATTGATGGATGCCATGGTGTTCTGGGGCGATGAAGCCAGCATCAAGAAGCGCCTCAATGACTATTTCGCCAAGGGCGCCGACCAGGTCGTGATCCAGCCCATCCGCGCTGATGGCGCCCCGGGTCCCGATTGGGCGGCCCTGGAAGCTCTGGCCTCGCTCAACTGAAGCAAGGAGTCATCACGATGAACACCGCTGTGCGCCCTTTCCGCTTCGAGACCAGCGATGCCGAACTCGCCGACCTCAGGGAGCGCCTCCAGCGCACGCGGTGGCCGGAGCGGGAAACACCTACGGACTGGAGCCAGGGCATTCCCTTGGCGTACACGCAGGAAATCTGTGAGTACTGGCGCACAAGCTACGACTGGCGACGCTGCGAGGCGGTGCTCAACAGCTACCCGCAGTTCATCACGGAAATCGACGGTCTCGATTTCCAGTTTCTGCATCAGCGTTCGCCTCACCCCGAGGCACGTCCGCTCATCATGACCCATGGCTGGCCGGGCTCGGTGGTCGAGTTCCTCAAGGTGATTGGTCCGCTGACTGACCCCGTCGCGCATGGCGGGCAAGCCAAGGACGCCTTCCATGTCGTATGCCCCTCGCTGCCGGGCTTCGGCTACTCCGGCAAACCCACCGCACCAGGCTGGACGCTGGACCGCATCGCACGGGCGTGGACGACCCTCATGGGCCGGCTCGGTTATGACCAGTACTACGCCCAGGGCGGGGACTGGGGTGCGGCGGTGACCATGGCCATCGGCATGAGCGAGGGCGCGCACTGCAAGGGTCTGCACACGAACATGCCACTGGTGGATTTCACCCCGGAGATGATGGAGAACATGACGCCCTTCGAGCAGAGCGCCATGGCGGGCTTCCAGTATTACTGGGATCAGGACTCGGGCTACTCCAAGGAACAGAGCACGAGACCACAGACCGTGGGCTACGGGCTGGTGGATTCTCCCGCCGGCCAGGCGGCCTGGATTCTGGAGAAATTCCATGCCTGGACCGACTGCGACGGGCACCCGGAGAACGTGCTCACGAAAGACGAACTGCTGGACAACGTGATGATGTACTGGCTGCCCGCCACCGCGGCCTCCTCCGCACGCATGTACTGGGAGAATTTCGCGACCATCAGCCAGCCCAAGGGCCCCATCCACGTACCCACCGGCATCAGCATCTACCCGCACGAGATCTTCCGGCTCTCCCGGCGCTGGGCCGAAACCCGCTTCTCCCGCATCGTGCATTACAACGCGCTGGACAAGGGTGGCCACTTCGCCGCCTTTGAGCAGCCGGCAACCTTCATCCGGGAAATTCGCAGTGCCTTCGCGGCGATGTCCTGAAGCGCCAGACCATCCCGAGCATCAACAGGAGTAGAACACCATGACCCAGCCTCTGCAGACCGTACGCCAACTCGCCTATGTGGTGCGTGATCTTGATGCCGCACTGAAATATTGGACCGAGCACCTCAAGGTGGGTCCGTTCTTCCTGTTCGAGCATTGCCCGTTGCTGGACCAGAAGTATCTCGGCCAACCCGGCAATGCGGATGTGACGCTTGCACTCGGCAACAGCGGCGCCTTGCAGATAGAGCTCATCTATCAGCACAACGATGCACCCTCGGTGTACAAGGAGTTTCTCGATGCCGGACGGGTGGGCGTGCATCACTGGGGCCTGATGCCCGAAGACTATGCCGCGGCCTGTGCTGACTATCGCGCACGCGGCCACGTGGCGGCCTTCGAGTGCACGGTGGGTGGCGCGCCGCTGACCTACTTCGACACCGTCAAGACGGTCGGCCACTACATCGAGCTGTGGGACAACAACTCGGTATTCAAGGACTTGTTCATGATGGTGGAAGACGCCGCCCGCAACTGGGATGGTCGCAACCCGGTGCGTCCCGGTCCGCTCTGAGTTACCCCTGTCCCGGGCGCTCTTTCACGAGCGCCCTGCCCGCCCTCCTCCGGCGCCCGCGCGGGGCCCGGCAAACCGGTAGATCAATGCCGGCATCAGAAGCAGATTCATCACCGTGGAGGACAGCAGCCCGCCGACGATGATGGCGGCCATGGGCCCCATGATCTCGCGTCCCGGGTTGTCGCTGTCGAGGGTCAGCGGCAGCATCGCGAGTGCCGTGACGAGTGCGGTCATCAGGATGGCGGGCAGTCGTTCCCGGGCGCCGCGGAGCACGGTCTCCAGCGTCCACGCGCAGCCTTCAACCTCCACCAGATGATCGTAGTGCGCGACCAGCATGATGCTGTTGCGCACCGTGATGCCAAACAGCGTCACGAAGCCCACGACCGAACCTATCGAGACCACCCCACCGCCCAGCACAACCGCAATCACACCGCCGATCAGCGAAAACGGCAGATTGAGCAGGATGATCAGCAGGTAGCGCAGCCGGTTCACCGCAAGGTGGATGAGCAGCAGCACCCCGAAACCTGCGAGGAGCGCATGCCTGATCAACTCATTGCGTGCCGCTGCCTGCTCCACTGCGGCGCCCGCAAATTCCGGGTGCACGCCTTCCGGAAACTCCATCTCGCGCAGCACCCGGCTGCGGAGATCATCGAGAAAGGCAGCGAGATCCTGGCCGGAGAACTCCGCGGTCACCACCTGCAGACGCTGGGCATCGCGATGCAGGATGTTGTAGCGCCCGGTAGTCTGTTGAACGGAAGCGACATCCTTCAGGCGCAGCGGCGCACCCGGGCGCCGCGCAATGATCAGTTCCGCCAGACTGTCGGCATCGCTTCGCTGCGCCTCCGGCAGCAGCAGCACCACCGGCACGCGGCGATTGTCCCGCTCGATTTCATTGACGGGGTATCCGCCGTAAGCGCTGCGCAGGGCTGCGAGCACTGTGCGGGCATCGGCGCCAAAGTGGGCAAGCCGCTCAGGATCGAGCGTGACCTTGAGGGTTGGCGTCGCGTGCGCGGCCCGGACGCGTACATTCCGTGCACCGGGCACCTCGCGCATCAGGTCTGCAAGGTCATGCGCCTTGGCGTCCAGCACATCCAGATCGCTGCCGAACAGGTTCACCACCACGGGCGCGGTATAGCCGGAAATCGTCTCGTCGATGCGCTCGGTCAGGAAGGTATTGGCTTCGAAGGTGATCCCGGGCTGGGTGGCGAGCGTTGCACGGATCTCGTCCAACACCCGCTGCTGCTCATTGCCGGACAGGGGCTTGAGTGCCACCTCATACTCGCTGTAGTGGCTGCCATAGGTATCTGCCCCACGCTCGGCGCGCCCCGCCCATTGCGACACCGAGCGCACGCCGTCGATCTCCAGGAGACGCGCCGTCAGCGCCTTGCCAAGGCGCAGGGACTCATCGAGGCTCGTTCCGGGCAGGGCGGTGGTATGCACCATGAAGTGCCCCTCGCGCAAATCCGGCAGGAAGCGTGCGCCAAAGCCCGGCAGCAACAGCAGCACGAGAACAAGACTCACGGCGCTGATCGCGCTGGCGACACTGGGGCGCTCGGCCAGGCGACTCACCAGCGCCAGATAAGATGGATTCAGCCGCAGGAACACGGGCGCGACCGCCGGACGCTCCCGCGCGTGCCCGAGCAGCGTCACGCACAGCGCCGGGGTGACGGTGACTGCCACGAGGAGCGAAGCCAGCACGGCGAGGATGTAGGCCAGCCCCAACGGGGCGAAGAGCCGGCCACTGACACCCCCGAGCGTGAGCAAGGGCACGAAAACCAGGGCGACGATGAAGGTGGCGTAGACCACCGAGCCCCGCACCTCAAGCGATGCCGCAAGAGCCACCTCTGCCGGCGAGCTGCCGGGAGGCGCCGTGCGCAGCCGCCGGAAGATGTTCTCGGTATCGATGATGGCATCGTCTACCACCTCGCCCAGGGCAATCGCGAGGCCACCAATCACCAGCACGTTGAGATTCACCCCGCTCTCGATCAGCACTATCACTGCCGCCAGCAGCGAGAGCGGAATGGCGAGTGCGGAGATCAAGGCAGCACGCAAATCATGCAGCCCCACCAGCAGCACCAGCAGCACGAAGAGGCCACCGATGAGGAGATGCATGGAGATCTCGCCGATTGCTGTCTTGATATAACTTGCGGGCATGAACAGCCGGCTGTGCAGCTCGATGCCCTGCTGTGCGAGCACCGGCGCCAGAACATCGAACACCCCGTCGAGCCTGTCCGATACGGTCAGGGTGTTGGCGCCGAGCTGGCCAATGACCATCATCACGATCCCGGTTTCGCCACCCATCTGGGCGGCGCTCACCCTGGGCAAGGCGCCCCAGCTGAGCCGGGCGACGTCGCCCAGTACCAGGCTGCTGACGCCGTCGGCACGTACCGGGGTAGCGGCGAGCGTGGCAGGCGTCAGTGCGCCCAATCCCCCCGTGATTGCAATCTGCTGGTTGGTCGTTTCAATCACCCCCAGGGCGAGGTTGGCGCTGGCCTGCCGTGCAGCAGTCGCGAGATCCGCAAAATCGAGCCCGTGACGCGCCAGCGCATCCTGTTCAGGGGCGATGACCAGCGCGCGGGACTCACCGCCGAAGACATTCACATCGGCGACACCCTGCACGCTGAGCAGGCGGGGCACGATCACCTGCTCCGTGATATCGCGCAGGCGCATCAGATCTCCATCGCTTGCTACCACCCCTATCGTGCGCACCGTGGCCGAGGATGAGGCGAGCGGTGCAATGACGGGCGGACCGGTCGCCGCCGGCAGCGCGGCAGCCACCGTGGCAAGACGCTCGCTCACCTGGGCACGATTGCGGAACACTTCCGTGGACTCGTCGAACACGACCGTCAGGATGGACAAGCCGGCTATGGATTCGGAGCGCAAATGGTCGAGCCCGATCAGGCCACCGAGTGCATTCTCAAGCGGCTGCGTGACCAGCACCTCCACCTGCTCGGTGCTGAGCCCGGGGGCTTCGGTCTGCACCACCACAAGCTTGGGGGCAAACTCCGGAAAGATGTCGAGCCCCGCGCGACGCAGTTCGAACACGCCATACACCACAATCGCGAGCGCGCAGGTGAGTACCACACCTCGCTGGGCGATGGCATGGCGGACCAGGTGGCTCAGCATGCAGGGCAGTACGGCCCGCACCGGCGGGCATCAGTCATCGTCTTCCTCGGGGATCCGCGCGCGGAACTCTTCTGCCAGCAAGGCCTGCGCGCCCCTCACAACCACTCTGCTGTCAGCACCAAGCCCCTCGCCCAGCACCCGGCCCTCGGGATGAGGCAGGCTCCGGGCGGCGCTCAAGCGATGAAAAGTGCCAGTCGCAGTTTCGAGGTAAAACCATTGGGCACCGTCGTGCCAGACCAGCGCGCTGGCCGGCACCAGCCACCCCTCAAGCGGGCCGGTTTTCCCCGGGACCGCCAGCGTCATCTGCATCCCGACGCGCAGATTCGGATCCTTGGCGACGCCGTAATAGGTCGCGCGCTGCGTCACGCCGAGCACTGCAGGTGCCGGCCCGACGACGATCATCAGAGTGGCGTCTTGCGCAGTTGTCCCTTGCTCAAGAGGGATCTCTGTCGGGGGCTCAAGCCCGGCTTCAAACTCGATGAGCTGGGCGGTGCCTGCCGCGAGCGCCTCGAACCAGGAGGCATGCGTCAACGCACCCGCCGCAAGCGCGCTGCCCCAGCGCGCCTTGAGTGCACTTTCGGCTGAGGCGCGCAATTCATCACGCCGCGCGGCTTCGTCAAGTTCGCGGCGAAGCTGGACTTCCAGCTCGGCCAGTTCGCGCCCCACCGTGATTTCGCCATCCGCGGCAAAGCCCCGCAAGCGCGCCACCCGCTGCTCCAGTGCCGCGAGGACTGCCTGCTGGGCCGACGCGGACCTGCTGGCCGCGAGCGCAGTGCGTGTCGCCTCCAGATAAGGCGCCACATCAACGATGCGGCCATAGCTTTTTTCCACCGCAGCCGCGGTGGCTCGCGAAGGTTTTGCAGTGCCGAGATTCGCCATCAGGATTTCCTGCGGACTCAGCACCACCACGACTTCGCCATCGATGGTCTGCACGCGTGACGGTCGGGTTTCGTCATCGTCATGGCCGTCACCCGGTGACGAGGAGTCCGCTTCTTTCGCGGGATGCGTGAGCGCTCCCTCTTGCGACACCGGCACGAGCTCTGCCCGCCACAGGGCAAACATCGCGCCCAGTGCGATCACTCCGAGCAGAAGTCGCTTGCGCATCGATTCAGGATTCCGGTTGTGCGGCAGCTGTTGCCTGCAATTCATCCAGGAAGCGCGTGAACACCGGATCATCGAACGGCATTCGCGCTGCCGACTCGAGCGCATGTCTGGCGGCACTGACGGCGGCATCGCTCATTGCCAGCTGTACGCTCATTTCTTCGACCTGCTGCGCGGCCCGCCGCACCGAAAGCTGATCAACGATGCCTTGGGCAGCCTTGGCCACCAGCGCCGCGTGGTGTTTTTTCATGTCGGCCGCGATCAAGCGCGCCTCGCGCCGCACCTCGAGGCTGGTCCGCCAGCGCGCATGCGCCTCACTCAAGGCCGCAATGGCGCCCGTCTGCGCTGCGTGCACATGTTCACGCGCCGTCGCCCGTCTGGCTTCGGCACTGTCGATTGCAGCATCCTGACTCGCCAGCACGGGCACGACAACGCCGCCGAGCAAGGACCATACGTGATCACCTTGGTCGAAGAAATAGCCCGGATTGAGCTGAACGCTGGGATACTGGGCGTGAACCGCCAAGGCGAGATCACGATCGGCAGCATCAAACGCTGCAAGGGCACCAAGGACCCTGGGGTCATGCGTCAGCATATGCTGCTGCAATTCCCGGAACGAGGGCACCTTGCCGCGCGCAGTCGCAGCGAGCGACAACTCCGCACACGCCGACACCGGTAGCCCCAGCGTGCCCGCCAACGCCGCTTCTGCCTGTGTGGTCTGCGTCATCCGCGTCAGCCGCACGAGGCGGGCTTCGTTCGCAGCCAACATCAATGTCTGCCATTCGAATGGGTCGGCGATTCCAGCCGCCACGCTGGCGCGCGCCGCCCCGAGGGCTTCATCACTCGCCGCCTTCACCGCTGTCTCGCGGGCTGTCAGTTCGCGCTGCGCCAGGAGCTCCAACGCGGCTGTAGTCGCTGCATCCCTGGCAGCCCATGCAGCACTGAGGCTTGCGAGCCGCGCCTGCCTGACTTCCACCTCGGCCCGGGCTGCGACCAGTGCCCGGCGGCCACGCGGTGCGAGTGTGAATTCCACCGAGGGCCCGATACTCCAATTTCCACTCTGATTGTCATCAACCAACGAGTGCCGCTCGAAGCCGAGACTGACGAGCGGATTCTGGCGCTGCACGGCGACTTCCCGCGCGGCCTCTGCCGCTAGGATCGACGCTCGCGCCTCGCGCACATCACGGCTGCGCAACGCTGCGAGCAGCCCCAACCGCGGGGGGCTCAAGGTTCGTGGTGGCCATTCTGCTGTCGGATCGAGGCGCTTGAGCGCCTCACCCAGTGCGTCGTCCTCAAGACGCGCTGCTGCGAATTCGCGGGGCGCCTGTTCGAGATCGAGGTTTTCCTTCACATAGGGTCGCGGGGAGCAGGCGGACAGAAACATCAAAAGCATCAGCAGCACCTGGCTGCCGATCCGACCAATGGGGCCCCGTTCACGCAACGCGCTGTGCGGAAAAGTCGGTCTCAGAGTCATGTTCCGGCAGGGTCGCATCGGCCTTGTGGCCTCAGGTAGTCCAGGCAAGCG
>JBDLQR010000159.1:0-5907 GCA_039800485.1 Pseudomonadota bacterium | reverse complement strand
GCCGGGGCTGACCGGTGTGCTAGTGCGCGGGGCCTGCTGAATTCAATGACACCTTGCGCACCAACGGCATCAGTATCAGCGAGACAAGGAACAACGTGCCGAGGTTGTGGAACATCTGGTTGAAGGTTATGAGATCAGCTTCCCGCCAGGCGAGTTGGGTGAGGCGCGCAATGCCGCTCAGATCGGGTGCGGGGAGCATGTGCGCCGAGTCCAGCGTGGAGAAGAATTCCAGCGCCCGCTGAGTCTCCGGATTGGCGGCCGTCACGCCCTCGCGCAGCTGGCCGTAATTCTCCTTCTGCAGCCGCAAAATCATCGTGTTCGAGACTGCAAGGCCGATTGCGCCGCCCAGATTTCGCATCAGATTGAAGAGACCGCTCGCATTGGGCACTTCCAGGGGAGCCAGGGTGCCGAGCGCCAGTGCATTGATCGGCAGGAAGATGAACATCATGGAAAACCCGCGTATGGCCTGAGGCAGGAAGAACTCCCAGTACCCCCAGTCAAAGTTCATCATCCCTCCCAGCCACGAGCCGAGGCCATAGAGTCCCAGGCCCAGCGTGAGCATCACCCGGGAGTCCAGCCAGCGGGCGGCGGCGCCGGCAACCATCGCCGACAGAAACTGGAACATTCCCGTCACCACCAGGTACTGGCCTATCTGCAGGCTGTTCAGCCCTTTCACTGCCCCAAGGTAGATGGGGACCAGGTAGAGCACTGTGTAGATGCCCACGCCAAACACGAAACTGTAGGTGCAGCCGACCGTGAAATTGAGGTTGCGGAAAGCACGCAGATCAACCACCGGATGCGCGGTCGTGAAGGCACGCGCCACCATGGCGATGGCACCAAACAGCGCAAGGCCCGAGAAAAAGACGATCTCGAGACTTTCAAACCACTGCTTGCGTACACCTTCTTCGAGCACGAACTGCAGTGACCCCAGGAAAAGGGAAATGAAGACAATCCCTGGCACGTCGGCATTGCGGAGCAAGGCCCAGCGCGGCTTGTCCACATGCACGAACAGGAAACTGCACAGCGCCACCAGCACGCCCGGTATCAGGTTCACCAGAAACAGCGCATGCCAGGACCAGGTTTCGGTGAGATAGCCGCCCAGCACGGGGCCGGCCGTGGGCGCCATGGTGACTACCAGGCCGGCCACCGCAGTGACAGGTGTCTGGAGTCGCGGCGGAAACATCACGTAGATCACCGAGAACACGGTCGGGATCATCACACCCCCGAAAATCCCCTGCAGCACGCGGGCGATGATCATGGTGGGGAGATCGGTTGCCAGCGCGCACAGCAGGCTGGTGACGGTAAAACCGGCGGCTCCCAGCGTGAACAGGTAGCGGGTGGAGAGAACCGATGCAAGCCAACCGCTGAGGGGAATGACCACGACTTCCGCGATCAGGTAGGAGGTCGTCACCCAGGTGATCTCGTCCCGGGTCGCCGACAGGCCGGCCTGGATCTGTTGCAGAGAGCTCGACACGATCTGGATATCGAGGATCGCCATGAACACCCCGAGGATCATCCCGGCGAAACCTATCCAGTCGCCTGGCGAAAGCGTGCGCGCTTCGGGCGTATCGCCTCCTGTCATCGGGCTCAGCGCACGCGAACGCGGGCAGTGACGGACATGCCGGGCTTCAAGCCCTGCAGCGAGGTCCCTTCTGCAAACTCAATCTTTACCGGCACCCGGCGAACGATCTTGGTGAAGTTTCCGGTGGCATTCTCGGGCGGCAGGATGCTGAACTCAGCGCCACTGGCGGGCGCCGCGCTGGCCACCACACCGCGATACCTGGCCCGTTCAAAGGCATCGATCTCAATCTCGACGGGATCTCCGACGTGCATGTCTTCAAGCTGGGTTTCCTTGAAGTTCGCTTCCACGAACAAATCGCCCTCGGGCACCAGGTACGCAAGCAGTGAACCAGGTTGCACCAACTGACCCAGTTGTACATGCCGCTGGGCGAGAGTCCCGGAGACGGGGGCATGGATCCGGGTACGCGCAAGGTCTATTCGCGCAATGTCGAGCGTTGCCTCGGCAACCGCAATCGCCGCCTCGCTTTCTTGCAGACGCACCGTGATGGCTTCTGCCTGGCGTTGTGCTTCAGCATGCATCGCGCGGGCCTCGGCGAGACGGGCATCAGCCTGGGATACCGAGGCCTCGGCGTTGTCGCGTGCCTGCAGAGAGGTCGCCCCGTCGGTCGCAAGGTCTTTCTGGCGCGCAAAATCCTGACCGCTACGCCAGACTTCCGCCTCGGTCAGGCGCACGGCGGCAACCCGCTGGGCGACGCGGGCAGCCTGTACCGCCAACTCTGCGGCCAGGCTCGCGCGCTGGGCCCGGGCAGCCTGGACTGCCGCTTCGGCATGCTGGACCCGCGCCTGATAGTCACTGTCATCTATCACCAACAGGAGATCGCCTGCCTTCACCGGCTGGTTGTCGCTGAAATGGATTTCCCGGATGTAGCCGGCCACGCGTGGGCTGACCTGCGCCATGTGGGTACGCAGATACGCATTGTCCGTAGTTTCGAAGGGACGCACTTCGCACAACCAGTAATCGGTTGCGAGATAGGTAGCGCCAAAGAGCACCGCGAGCACGCAGGACGTGCTCACGAGGCGGCGCACCAGCGTGCGTCTTGCTGCGCGTCTTGGCGTGTCTTGAGCTAAACCCATCGGTGTAGAATAATCACCGGCATGGCGCGATGCAACACACCAGTACGGACCCATGGCCAGACTCAGTGACGACAAGCGTGAGGCGATCCTTGCGGCCGCCATTCGCATGTTTTCCGAGCATGGCTACAGCAAGGTCACCATGACTGACATTGCCGAAGGGGCGCCGGTGTCCAAGCCCACGCTCTACAACTATTTCGCCGACAAGCAGTCCCTGTTCGGCGCCGTGGTCGAGCACCAGTGCAGGACCTTGCTCGCCGATCGCGCGAGGCTGAAGCGGCCCAGGCAGGGTTTGCGCGAAGAACTCATGCGCCTCGCGGAATCTTTCGTGGATGTGCTCTATGACCCGGCCTCCTTGCAGCTCTTCCGTCTGGTCATTTCTGAGCAGGCTGTATTTCCCGAGCTGGGCCAGATGGTGGTGTCCAGTGGTGCAGAACCTGTTCTGCGCAGTGTGGCTGACGCATTGCGTGAGATGGACCAGTCTCACGCGCTTGCCATCGACGATGCCGACCAATCCGCACGCCTGCTGCTGGGCATGCTGTCGGGTGATGAGCATTTGCGTTGCCTCGTCGGCGTGAAGGCCGGACTCTCGCGCAAGGAGAAGAGACATCTGGTGGAGAATGCCGTCAACTTCTTTCTGCGCGCCCATGCCGTCGAGAGTTGATCGCTTGCGTGTTGCGCCCCTCGCATTCTGCGTGGCCATGGTCTGCGGCTGTTCGGTCGGGCCTGACTATCAGGCGCCAGTCGGCACCGTGCCCGCAGGCTGGCAGGCACAGACTGTCGATTCAGCGTCCACGCGCGAGCGGGATGAAAAACAAGCGCCTTCCCACGAAGCGGGGCTCCGCTGGTGGCAACGCCATGGCGATGCGGTACTCGACGGTCTCATCGAACAGGCCTTGGCCCAGGGCTTTTCCGTGCGGGCCGCAGCCGCGCGCGTGGCGGCTGCGCGCGCTCAGCAGCGGGCCACGGCATCAGGCAGCCTGCCCGCAGTAGACGTCGGCGCAGGTGCCAGCCGGCAGGAAAACACCTTTGCGGGCATCGCCCCGGAGATGGACTTCAGCCTGCTCAATGCGGGCTTCGACGCGCGCTGGGAACTGGATGTCTTCGGCCGCCGGGCGCGCCGTGAGGAGGCGGCTGGGGCGCGCGTGGAAGCGGCATTGGCTGATCAGCACGCCGCGCAGCTGGTGCTGGCCGCAGAGGTGGCGCGCAGCTACTGGCAACTGCGTACCAGCGAGGCCCGGCGCCGCCTGGTCGAGGATGCCCTGAAACTGCAGAAAGAACTGCAAACCTTGGCGCAACGGCGTCTGGAGGTCGGGACCGGGACGCGCATGGAAGTTCTGGCTACCGTCGCGCGCAGCGAACGCGTGGCCGGCATGCTGCCGCGTCTCAGTGCCGAGCGGACGCTTGCGGAGCGCCAACTGGAACTCCTGCTTGCCCTTGAGCCCGGGTCACTCAGCAGTCGGCTGGCGCGGTCCGTTGCCCCAAGGGATGGCGACCACGGGATGCTGCAAGACCTGCTGCTGACGCCTGCCGAGGTGCTGGCGGGGCGCCCGGACATCAGGCGGGCCGAGCGACATCTCGCCGAGTCCGTCGCGATGCAGGGCGCAGCCGAGGCAGATCGCTACCCCAGGTTTTCCTTCGCCTTGCTGATGGGGCTTGCCAACACCAGCATCGGATCGCTGTTCTCGGCCGCATCCGAATCACTTCTGGCCGGTGGGCAGGTTGTGATGCCGGTGTTCGATGCGGGACGTCTGCGTGCCGCGGTCGATCTGTCAGCAGCGGCAGTTGCCGAAGCCTTGGTCGCGTATGAGCAGACGGCGCTGGCAGCGTTGCATGAGGTGGAGACCGCGCTGACCCGGCTGGGCGAGGAATCGAGACGTGCGGCCAGGCTGGATGCGGAGCTCGCGGCGCTCAGCGCGCGTGTGGCCTTGGCCGAGCAACGGCATGCCATTGGCGTGGTTGATCGCTCCGAACTGCTGATGGCTCGCCTGGAACTGAACGAGGCCCGGCAGCGGCGAGTGGTGGCGGAGGGAGTTCTACGCAACCAGGGAGTGGCGCTGATGAAAGCCCTCGGCATCGGCTTGCCGGCACCCGTCGATAAAGGCTGAGCCTCGCAGGGAGGGCGCATGGGCGTGATTACGCTGTACTGTCAGCCCGGGGCGAAGCAGACACGGCTCGCCGGAGAGCACGACGGAAAGCCCAAGCTCCAGCTCAAGGCGCCGCCAGTGGAGGGGGCGGCAAACGATGCCTTGCGCAGATTCCTGGCCGAAATCTGCGCGGTGCCGCTTGCCTCGGTGAAGATCATTTCGGGTTCAGCAAACCGCACCAAGCGGGTCGAGGTGCTTACCCTTGATGACGAAGCCCTGCGGACCCTGTTGATGACGGGCGCGTGAGGCCAGTCCTGGCCCCGCGGGCTGCCCTGTGGCTCTCTCCCGCAAGTTCGGTATCAGGCAGGAAGTGCCGTTCGACTCCTGTGTAGAAGAGCCAGGTGGCGAGGGCACACAGCGCCAGCCCCGACAGCAGGATCAGGAGATGATCTCCAACCCAGAGTCGTGCGCGTGGACGAATCAGATGGTGCAGGCAGATGATCACCGCGCCATGGGTGAGATACAGGCTGTATGACCGACGACCGACGAGAACCAGCCAGCGTAAACCCATGAAACGCAGAACACCCTGCGCAACCTGTCCGGAGTCGGGGCCGGCCATGCTGGCACGCGCAAGCCAGACCATGACACTGGAAAAGGCTGTTCCCGTCGCCAAATCCGGAATCCAGCGCCAGGCCTCAGCCACGCCATAGACTGTGGGCAGGGTGTAGTCGGGGGGTACATCGCGACTCAGCCAATGCAGGATGGCGCCGGCTCCCAGGACCAGAGCAACGCTGATCCAGCCCCAGGGCAATTCATGCAGCCTGCGCATCGGGGGTAATGGACTGAAGCTGATGTGCGCGGCCAGTGCACCCAACATGAAGACCGGTGCAAACCAGGCCTGGTGGTAGAACAGCCACCCCTTCACATGCGCTGTGTGGAGTGCGGCCGTGCCCAACATCACCAGCAGCAACGTCATGCCCCACCCGAGTCGCCGTGACGCCGGATGCAGAACCAGCGCAAAGACCAGATAGAGATGCCACTCGACGGGGATGGTCCACAGGATGCCGGTGGAAGATCCCACCCACTCTGCGCTCAGGTTGAACACCAGCAGCAGATGTGAAAGGACGACCGAGGGTGTGTAGTAAGTTGCAAGCTCGTGGGCGAAATG
>JBDLQR010000158.1:0-10150 GCA_039800485.1 Pseudomonadota bacterium | reverse complement strand
CGCATCGGCGAGGGCGCCTCGACCGAAGACAGCCTGGTGGCCTTGAAGGCCTACTGCGTCGACCACCGGATGGACAGCTTCGATCGCGCCATCCAGGCCTTGCTCCAGGCAACCACGGATTCGCCCACCGGAAGCGGAGCACAAGCGCCTGCCGCGTGGGGCCGACCCCGGCCCGCGCCGTGAGCTCACGAATGGCCATGCTTTTGCGGCGAGGGCGTTATTGCCACAGAGCATGCGTGACCGAGTCCGCAAACAAGCACTTGTGGCGGTCAATAAGTGGTCAATTTGCTACAGATCAGTTTATTTGACGCAGAAGTGTTTGCGATAAAGTCGAAACTAGTTCAACATTCGATCGTTAATTCAATAAATTCCTCACTAGGAATGTCGGCTCACGTTGATAGGAGACCTCAGATGACCAAGACCCTTTCCCTTGCCATGCGCGCTGCCCTGGTTGCCGGTGTTGTCGGCCTGATGGCTGGCTGCTCGAACGTCACCCCGGAACAGCTGTCCGCCGTGGAAGCCAAGGCCAGCGAAGCCATGTCCAAGGCCGGTGCCGCCAGCGCCAACGCCGACAAGGCGATGAAGGCCGCTGCTGACGCCGCCGCCGCCGCTCAGGCTGCCCAGGCTGCTGCTGACGCCGCCCAGGCCTGCTGCAACGACAACAAGTCCCGTCTCGACAGCATGTTCGAGAAGGCGATGCGCAAGTAAGCGACTCCAGTCGCTGAACGAAAGAAACCCCGCCTTGGCGGGGTTTTTTTTGGTCTGCTGGAGCGCGGCGGGATTCCCGCCCTCAGAAATCCCTCACTGCGCCGCGACCGTGCGCTTGGGATAGGCCGCACCGATATCCCTGGGCACACCATCCGCGCGATAGACAGCGGCCCGCACCGATTCCCAGTCCAGACGCAATTCGTGTTGCCGGTAGCGCGCGGTCAGCATCGTCATCACCTGGGTGAAGCGATCCTCGAATCGCTTGTGGTCCTCCTCCAGGGGCGGATGCACCTCCAGCATCACCCGTCCGTGGCTGAGCCCCACCTTGAACGGCTCGTTCACCAACCGCACGGTGGTGCCTACGGGCACTGAATGGAACACTCGTTCGATGTCCTGCGGATAGAGTCTCATGCAGCCGTGGGTCACGCGCATGCCGATGCCATAAGGTTTGTCGGTGCCATGGATCAGATAGCCATCAAACCCGAGCCGCAGCGCGAAAGCCCCCAGGGGATTGTTGGGACCCGGCGGCACCACCGCAGGCAGGATGTCGCCCTCGGCCGCATGCTCCTTGCGGATGGAGGCCGGCGGAGTCCAGCTCGGATCCTTGACCTTGGAAACCACCTTGGTAGTGCCTTTTGGCGTGGACCAGTCCTGGCGCCCGATACTGATGGGATAGCTCGCAACCACAGGTCTCTCGCCCTTGCCGGCCTTGGGGAAGTAGTACATCCGCATTTCCGGCACATTGATCACCACCCCTTCACGCGGGGCTGCCGGCAGCACGTAGAGGCTGGGGATGATGACCTCCGTATCCTCCCCCGTGAGCCACGGGTCGACATCCGGGTTGGCCATGCGCATCTCGCGATAGCCTTGGCTGTAGGTGCGCGCGATGTCCGCAATCGTGTCCTTGCGCACGGTGGAAATCAGCACCAGTTCCCCCACCACATCGCCAGAGAGCGCGAAAGTTCGCGCCTCGCTGTGGCCTGCCTGGAGCAGACAGCCGGCAACGAGGGCAAGGATTGTGGACTTTCTGATCACGATTCGAGACTCCCATGAGACAAACCGGCACCGTGTGGGCCAGATCTTCCGACCACCTCGTCCGGGCGTTGGTTCCAGCAAAGAAGCGCACTGAGGGCAAGCCCCAGCCAGGAAAGGATAAGTACGGACCCGCCCCACGGCGCGCAAGCCCGGGCCCAGGCCCAGCCTTGGGTGGTCCAGAGCATGAGCCCCCCACTGAACAAGCATGTCCCGATCAGGATGCCCAGCATGCTGAGACGCCAGGGCCAGCGCAGACGGGATTGCACAACGCCCGAGCCCAGTGCCACCAACAGCACCGCATGTAGCAGGAGATAGCGCACGCCGGTCTCGTAGCTGTCCATTGCCGCTTCGGAGAGCGTGGCGCGCAACAGATGGGCACCCAGCGCATCCGCCGCGACCGCCACCGCGCCGGCCAGAGCCCCGAGCATGCAAAGTACCCTCGTCATGGGGGCTATTATAGGCGTGTTACTGCAATGCGTCAGAAGTCACTCCTCATCCCATGCACTCGCTGCCACTCCTGCTGTTCACCTCGTTCGCCGCGCTCCTGGCTCTGGCCGCGGGTGCCCGGGCCGATGGGTTCGCCAGTGCTTTCAACTTCGCGCCACCGGCCGAGGTCGGAGTTCCGCAGGCTTCACCCGTCCGCGGGGCTCTGCGCCTTGCGAGCACGGCACCCGATGGCGGCCCCGTGCACGGTCTGTCCGGCCTCGTCTGGCATGCACCCTTGGGCCTGCTCTATGCCGTGTCGGATCAAGGCTATCTGCTCAAGCTGCGACCCCGGTTTGCAAACGATGCGCTCGTTGCGCTCGAGTTCGTTGCCAGGCACGAACTGCTCGATTCGGAAGGCGTGGCACTCGAAGGCACTGACCGCGACGCTGAGGGCTTGGCGCTGACGGAGGATTCTGGTCACACGACCCTGCTCGTGAGCTACGAACATCGGCATCGGGTCGTGCGCCACGACCTCGAGGGCAGGTGGCTGGAGGAATTGACTCCCGCCGCGCCTCTTGCGGAGGGGGTGCAGGCTCTGCCTTCCAATCAAGGTCTGGAAGCATTGACCGTTCATTCCAGGCACGGGGTGCTCGCAGGCATCGAGCACCCCTCTCCCGGATTGCCGGGGCAGATCTTGCGTTTCACCGAACCCGCAGAGGCTTGGCATTACCCGGTCGCGAGCCCGCAGGGCGCGCTGGTAGCCCTGGAAACACTCGCCGACGGCCGGCTTCTGGCCCTCGAACGCCGTTTCATCGCGCCCTGGAAACCGCTCATCATCACCTTGCGCATCCTTGATCTCGAGGCGCCGTCCCTGCCCTCACCGATTCTGGCCCGCTTCAGCTCGGCCGAAGGTTGGCCGGTGGATAATTTCGAGGCCGTGGCTTGGCACCGTCCGGGACACGTGTTCATGCTGAGTGACGACAACGCCAATCCCGCGCAGGAGACCCTGCTGGTCTACCTCCAGCTCACGCTGGATTGAGGAGGTTCATTTCTCCAGCAGTCGGGGCATCAGCTCCACCAGATTGCAGGGACGATTCCGGTAGTCGAGCTGTTGGGCGACAAGTGCGTCCCAGGCCAGCGTGCAAGCACCAGTCGACCCGGGCATGCAGAAGATGTAGGTCGCATTGGCAACGCCCGCGAGCGCCCTCGATTGCAGGGTGGAAGTCTTGATCTGCTCATAGGACAGCACGCGGAACATCTCACCAAAACCGTCCAGCTGTTTGTCGAGCAACACGGAGACCGCCTCGGGCGTACCGTCCCTGCCGGTCACGCCGGTCCCACCGGTGGTGAGAATCACGGACACCGCGGGGTCGGCGATCCAGCGTGACACGATGGCGCGAATTGCATAGAGGTCATCCCGGACGATCGCCTTCTCGTAAAGCATGTGGCCTGCGCCCTGCAGGCGCTCCACCAGCGCGCGACCGGAAGTGTCATTCTCCTCGGTGCGGGAGTCGGAGATCGTCAACACCGCAATCGGAAGCGGGATAAACTGTCGCTGCTCGGCCATTACTGAATCCTCGAAGGTACCGTGGGTTCCTGTCCAAATCTCAATCGGCGCAAACCGGACCCTAGCATAGCCATGAATGCTCCCCTGCACGACCAACGGCTGGACAAATGGCTCTGGTGCGTTCGTCTGTACAAGACCCGCAGTCTGGCACAGGAGGCCATCAACGCCGGACATGTGCTGGTGGATGGTCAGCGCGCCAAACCCGCGCGCACTATCAGCCCCGGGCTGAAAATCAGCCTTCGCAAGCCACCCTATGAATTCCATCTGGAGGTTCTGGGCATCGTGCCGCAACGGGCAGGAGCGCCAGTGGCACAGACACTCTACCGGGAGAGCGCGGAGAGCCTTGCGGCACGGGAGGCTCTGGCGGAGCAGTTGCGCATGACATCGGCGGGGGAACGCGCGGGCGTCGGCAAGCCCGACCGTCGCGATCGGCGCGAGATCACCGCACTCAAGCGCGGAATCAGCAGCGGGGAGTGATTACCCGCCGCCGGTAATCCGCCGCAGACCTTCGGCTTCCGGCGCCTCCGGACGCTCGTCCAGATAGCGCAGGACTTCTTCTCTCGGCAGCAAGCCAGCCGTGGCTGCCCGCGTTTTTTCCTCGGCGCTGATCCCGGCATGGCGCAGGAATCGCGCCACCGAGACCACTCCTTGCTCCAGCATGACCAGTGCCTCACCGGTCAGCGACCGCATCACGCCGTATTCCGCACCGAGGCGCGTGTTCACCAGCGCCGGAGTGGCCAGGCGGTTCTGGTAGATCCGGAGCACTTCCAGCTTGTACCCATTGATGAGCACCGGGTTGATGGTTTCCTCCACCTGGGCTTCGAGACTGGCAAGGCGCGAGATCACGAGGTCCGCGGCCCCTTCAGGGATTTCGATCAGGGACCCCAGCGCTGCATAGACTTCCACCACGTCGTTGACCGACAACTCACGGTAACGATCGTGAATGAAGAGGAAGTTGCGATCGTTGATCAAGCTCTCCGAGGTGGGATACCCGAGGAAGCGACCCAGATCACGCACCCGCAGGAAGTTCGGATTGAAACCTACCCCGCAGACGAGTTGGGCTTCGTTCACGCCCAGGAGTTGCGCCAACTGGCCACGGCGGGCGGCGCCCTGCCCTTGCACACGCTCGCGCAGGGGCAGAAAGATTTCCACCAGGACTTCGCCACTGGCACGAATGAGGCTTTCGAAAGTGTGCAGCATGCGGGCTCAATCCTGCCGCAGTTTGTCGCTGATGGCCATGGGGCTCGGTAGGAACATCACGATGTAGTAGCTCGATACGACAAAGGTGATCACTGTCGCGAGCTGGACGAGGTTGGATCCGCGCGCGCTGAGGGCGCCCACCTGGGCGGCGAGGACCGCCACCAGCAGGCTGAACTCGCTGATCTGACCCAGACGGCTCCCCGCCTCGCGGGCAATTTTTTCAGGCTCACCCTGCCAAGCCAGCAGCCGGCGAAACACCAGAGGCTTCACCAGCAGCATGAGCGTCGCGAGGATGCTGGCCGGCAGGAGGATGCCGGAGAGGTGGGCGGGATCGAGCGCCGCCCCCACGGAGAAGAAGAACAGGATGAGGAAGAAGTCGCGCAAGGGCCGCAGGCTGTCTGCAATGAACTGACTGGCCGGGCAGTTGGCGAGCGCCACACCCGCCACGAACGCGCCAATCTCGAGCGACAGTCCCGCGGCCCGTGCAAGCTCGGCCATGGCAAGACACCAGGCGATGACCAGCAGGAACATGTATTCCTGGATGCGATCGAAGCGGGCCATCAGTGGCTCCAGAATCCAGTGTTCGCAGGCATAGGCCACGAGCACCAGGACCGGCAGGGCCAGCAGTTGGCGTGCAAAGTCGGCGACATCGCGCTCACCCGCACTGCCCTGCAGGAGCAGGAGCACCACGATGGCGATGAGATCCTGCAGCAGCAGCACACTGATCATGATCTGGCCCGTATGCTGGTGATGCAGGGCCGTGGTCGGCAGCAGCTTCAGACCGATGATGGTGCTGGAGAACATCATGGCGGCACCGATAACGATCGCCTCCCACGCGCCGAAGCCGAAGGCAAAGGCCACCGCCGTCCCGAGCAGCATGAACAACAGCGAGCTCAGCAGCGTGACCCGGATGGCGGCCCGGAACATCTGCAGCAGCTGGCGCGGCACCATGTTTAGACCCAACAGGTAAAGCAGGAACACGATACCGATCTCGGAGACCTCATCCAGCCATTTGGCATCTTCGACCAGCGCGAGACCCGCAGGCCCCAGCAACACACCAACCGCGATATAAGCCACGATGATCGCCTGCCGTGCATAGAGGGCGGCGGTGGCAAGCATGGCAGCGCCGGCGAAAACCACGAAGATGGAAAAGATTGCAGATCCGTGTTCCATGAAACCTCAACGCACCTCGAGAGCGCTCGCCAGAAAAGCCCCGATACGCTGGGGCGACACTTTCTCTGCAGTCTTGAGGGTTGGCGCAAAAAGCGCAACACGGAGCTCGTGAAGCAGAAACGCCAGGCGTTCACGCACGGCGCGCGGCAACCCTGCCGCACCCGCTGCAACCTGCCCCTCGACCTCTGCCAGAGTGGCACGCTGCTGCCGATCCCAGCCGGGATTTTCCTCGAGGCGCGCGAGGCGAATGCGCAGGGCCTCCAGATACCTGGGGTAGTGCGCGAGGACGCCGGGGTCACGGAACAGGAACCCTGCATCAAACATCGCTGCGAGCTGCTGCCTGACTTCAGTCGCGACTTCAGGCCATCGCGCTTCGATGCCTGAAAGTTTCTCAGTGGCCAGGGAGACCACGCGCGGCAGCAGCGCCTCCAGCACGGCCGTCTGCTCACGCAACGCCGGAGAGAGAGTGCGGGCGACCGAGTCACAGGTCCGGGCAAACGCCTCCGGACTGCGGGGCAAGACTGACGCACCGAGGGCGGCTTCGAAACTTGCCTGAAAGAGTTCTTCCCCCAACCCGATTTTCAGCCCCGCGCGCAAGGCTTGAAGCTCCAGCAACGACAGTGCCGATATTTCCTTGCGCAGGCGTTTGCATTCCCCTGGCAAGGCATGCTGCAAGAGGCGCAGCACGCCCTTGCGATGGGCTGCGGCGGCCTCCTCGGCCAGGCTGAAAACCTGGACCGAAACCGCATCCCCCAGATCATTGAGCGCGGGGTAGCCGTGGATGGCGACACCTCCGACCCTGTGGATGATCTCCTCCGGCAACTCTCCGAATATCCACTGCCGCGCGCTGCCTTCCGGCAATTGCCAGGGCAATGCCCCGAAGGCGTCCGTCAAACGGCCACGCTGGGATTCCAGATAACCGGTCAGATCGCGCGTACTGGCCAGTTCAGCCTGCTGCTCATCCAGCAGGGTCACCCGCATGCACAGATGCGGGGGCAAGTCCTGCAGATTCCACTCTTCACGGGGAATCATCACCCCGGTGATGCGTTGAACTGCCACTTGCAGCGCCTCAATCAGGCTCCCGGGCAGGCCTTCAATCGCGGCCGTGAGGGCAGGCGCGAAATCACTGACCGGTGAGAGGAATCGGCGACGCTCCTTCGGCAGTCGCCGAATGAGGTGGGAGATCTTCTCGGTCAGCAGCCCGGGCACCAGACGGTCCAGCGGCGGTGGCGGAATTTGTGCGAGCACTGCGAGCGGAATCTCGACCGTGATGCCGTCGTCTTCCTCCCCTGGCGCATACTTGTAGCGCAGTGGAAAACGTCGCCCATGCATTTCCAGCGCATCCGGGAAGAGATAGGTCGTGATGTGATCGATCCCGGCGCGAGTCACCACTGCTTCGCTCATCACGAGTGCGGATTCGCGTTCCGGGTCTTCCCGCAGCCAGGCCAGCAACTGACGTCGGGTTGCCACCTCGGAGGGAATGCGGGTGCGATAGAAATCCAGCAGGCTGCTCTCCTCGGCCAGCAAGTCACGTCGTCGTGCGCGCGCTTCCGCAGCCAGCACACGGGCGACCAGCGCCAGATTGCGGCCGAGAAACGAGGGGCTGGCACCAAGTTCACCCTTGAGCAGGCCGTGCCGGATGAGGACTTCATGCGCCTCCACCGGATCCAGTGTCTGCAGGGGTACCCGGCGACCGGACGCAAGGATCAGTCCATGCAGGGCCTGCTCCTCCAGCACATAGGCCTCACCTCTGGTCTGGTCCCAGATTGGAGGACTGTAGCTGCGCTTGATCAATCCACCTCCCACCTGGGAAACCCATTTGGGATCGATCTTCGCGACCTGACGGGCATAGGTCAGGGTGGTTTCGACAACCTCCCCTGCCACGATCCATTTGGGTGGCTTGCCACGGACTCCGGAGGATGGGTGCAATCGCATGCGCTGCTGGCGACAGCCGATGTATTCGCTCTTGTTCTCCCAGCGCGCAATCCGGGTGAGAAGCCCTGTGAGCAAAGCCTGATGAATCGCGCGGTAGGACGCGGGCTCCGCCTGGGGCTTGGGCTTCAGGCGGGAAACCAGCTCCGCGTGGATATCCATCCACTCGCGCACGCGGCGCCATGACCAGTAGTGCGCCCGGCACCAGGCCTGCTGCTGGCGACGGGACAGTGGCAGCATCTCCCGCTGCAGTGCCTGCCAGGCATTCACGAACCACATGAAATCGGAGCGATAGTCGATGAACGCCGCATGCGCGAGGTCGGCCGCCTGTCGCGCATCGTCCGGACGCTCGCGCGGATCGCCCGCGCTGAGCGCACTGACCATCACCAGAACTTCGGCCAGACAGCCGTATTCCCGGGCCGCAAGCACCATGCGCGCAAGTCTCGGATCGAGTGGCAGGCGCGCAAGTCGCCGCCCCAGGGACTGCAGCCGCCGTTCTGCATCGAGCGCACCAAGCTCCCGGAGCAACTGGTAGCCGTCGCTGATCGCGGTATGACGCGGCGGATCGAGCAAGGGGAAATCTTCGAGACGCCCGAGCCCCAGATCAGCGAGACGCAGGATGACACCAGCAAGATTGGAGCGCTGCAGTTCGGGCTCCGTATAACGCGGGCTGCGCAGGAGCTGGGCTTCACTGTAGAGGCGGATACAAATCCCCGCGCGCTCGCGGCCGCACCGACCCTTGCGTTGATCCGCGCTCGCCTGCGAGATGCGGGAGACAGGCAGCCGTTGCAGCTTGCTGCGCGCACTGTAACTTGCGATCCGGGCCAGTCCACTGTCGATGACGTGGCGCACGCCTGGCACCGTCACTGAAGTCTCGGCCACGTTGGTGGACAGCACGATGTGACGCTGCGCATGAGGCTGGAACACCCGTTGCTGCTCGGTGATCGCCAGACGGGCGTACAGTGGCAAGACCTCGGTGCCAGGCAGCTGCGCGCCACGGATGACCTCGGCCGCCTCATTGATCTCACGCTCGCCCGGCAGGAACACGAGGACATCCCCACGGGCCTCCTCATCCAGTTCCTGCAGTGCCGAGACGATGCCGTCGTAGAGCCCGCCCCCCCCCTCGAGCTCGTTCCCGGTGGGCCGGTAGCGCACGTCCACCGGATGGGTGGCGCCGGGGATCTCCACAATCGCGGCTTCATGAAAAAACCGTTGGAAGCGCTCGGCCTCGATCGTGGCGGACATCAGGATGACTTTCAGATCGGTCCGACGAGGCAGCAGCTGGCGGAGGTAACCAATGAGGAAGTCGATGTTGAGCGTGCGTTCGTGCACCTCGTCCACGATGAGAATGTCGTAGCCGCGCAATTCCGGGTCGCGTGCAATTTCCTGCAGCAGGATGCCGTCTGTCATCACCTTGAGGCGAGTGGCCCGCGAGACCTGCTGATCAAATCTCGTCTGGAAACCGACCACCGTACCGAGGCGTGAGCCCTGCTCCTGGGCGATCCGGGCGGCCACAGTCCGCGCAGGCAGACGGCGCGGCTGGGTGAGGCCAATGCGTGCTTCGGGCCATTCCTGCAGGCAGAGTTGCGGAATACGCGTGGATTTTCCGGAGCCGGTGGCCCCACAGACGATGGTCACCGCATGTCGTGCGAGGGAAGCCCGGATTTCACCCAGCAGCGGCGTGATGGGCAGCGTCTGGAGGCCTGCCCTGTCTGCGCGAGGCACCGCTTCGTTCACAGGATCGCCGGCACGAGTCGGGCGGCAACGATCGTAATCAGCAGCACCGACACAAGGTTCATGAGCACGCCGACACCGGCCATGTTGCGGGTCGTGATGTAACCACTGCCATAGGCGAGTGCGTTGGGCGCGGTGCCAACCGGCATCATGTACGCTGAGCTCGCGCTCAGACCGGCGACGATCGCCACCTCGACCGGTGTCAAGCCTAGCGCTGGTGCGGCTGCGGCAAGCAGTGGGGTGAGCGCTGCGGCAGTGGCGATATTGCTCGCAACTTCCGAGACAAAAATCACGGTGGCTGCGATGGCGGCAATCACGACCGGCCGCGGATACTGCGGCATCCCCGACAGCACAGACCCGAGCAGGCTGTCGACG
>JBDLQR010000157.1:0-2500 GCA_039800485.1 Pseudomonadota bacterium | reverse complement strand
GAACTGCGCAGAGACGCGCGCCCGGTGCTCACCCAGCGCCGCGTGAAAAGCCTCCCAATCGGGGAACCCCATCACAAAGGCGAGGCGCTCGCGCTCCTCGGGCTGCTGGGGCAGCGCCTGCGTCTGTGCGTCGTCACGGGCCTGCAGCGCATGCTCCGTTGCGCGCAGGAAGAGATAAGCAGCGCGCAGGTCGGCCACGGCCTCCACCGGCAACTGCCCCAGCTCACCCAGCGTCTGCAGTACGGCAAGCAGGCTGCGCTCCTGCAAGCGCGGTTCGCGGCCGCCGCGGATCAGCTGGAAACTCTGCGCGATGAACTCGATCTCGCGAATGCCGCCAGCATCAAGTTTCACGTCACCGGCCTGCCCGCGGCGCGCGACCTCGCGGCTGATCATCGCCTTCATCTGGCGCAGGGATTCGATGGCACTGAAATCGATGTAGCGGCGGTACACGAAGGGCCGCAGCGTGGCGAGCAACGCCGCTCCCGCCTCGCGATCACCTGCCACGACGCGCGCCTTGATCATGGCGTAACGCTCCCAGTCGCGGCCCTGGTCCTGGTAGTAGAGCTCCATGGCATCGAAGTTGAGCGCCAGCGCGCCGCTGTCGCCATACGGTCGGAGCCGCATGTCGACGCGAAAGACGAAACCGTCACGGGTCACGGTATCGAGGGATTTGATGACGCGCTGGCCCACACGCACGAAAAACTCGCGGTTGCTCAGGCTGCGCTCGCCGGCGGTCTCACCCTGCTCGGGGTAGGCGAACATCAGGTCTATGTCGGAGGACAGGTTCAGCTCGCAAGCGCCGAGCTTGCCCATGCCGATCACCACCATGCGCTGGGCCGTGCCGCTGGTCTCGCCGATGGGTTCGCCGTGCTTCAGTGCCAGTTCGGCATGCGCCGTTTCGAGCGCCACGTCGATGGCCGCCGAGGCGAGCGCGCTCAGTTCCGCAGTGGTTGCCTGGAAATCCGCGAGTGCACACTGCTCACGCCAGAGAATGCGGAGCATTTCGCGGCGACGCAGGGCGCGCAATGCGCTCATCACATCGGCCTCGACAGTTGCTCCGCCCAGCGCAGCACGCGTGCGATCGAGATACTCGTCCGCACCGTAGGCACGCCCCAGATCACCGCTGCCCAGCAGATCCGGCAGAAGCCCGGGGTGACGCTCACACTCGCGGAACACGAACCGGCTCTGGCACAGCACCCTGGCGAGCTGCTCGCGGCGCAGCGGCTCACGCCGGAAGACCTCCTCCACAGCGGCGCAGCGCTCCTCACCAAGCGCCGCGCCCAGCCGCGCAACATCGGCAGCAAGTGCCGCAGCAAAGGCCGCAGGTACGTTTTCGGTCGGCAGCAGCAGGCTCATACGGGATCGCGCAACTGCTCCAGCGGCGCGACGCGCATGACCTCTTCCAGTGAGGTGAGTCCGGCGGCAATGCGCCGCGCGCCACCGAGGCGCAGCGTCTTCATGCCGGCGCGGATGGCCACGCGGCGCAGATCAGTGGAATCGCTGTCCTCGCGGATGGCGGCCCGTACGGTGTCATCGAGGCGAAGGATCTCGTAGATCCCCTGTCGCCCGATGAAGCCGGTGTTGCGACACTCCTGACAGCCCACGGGGCGGTAGGTGACGGTGGGCATACGGGCCTTCCATGGTGAGACGAGCCGCGTCCATGCATCCTCATCGAGCTGCGCCGGCTGCTTGCAGTGCGGACAGAGAACCCGCAGCAGGCGCTGCGCCATGACGCCGAGCAAGGTCGCACGGATCAGGTAGGCGGGAATGTCGAGCTCGAGAAGCCGCGTGACTGCCGAGGGCGCATCATTGGTGTGCAGGGTGGACAGCACGAGGTGCCCGGTCAGCGCAGCCTGCACGGCCATCTCGGCGGTCTCCCGGTCACGGATCTCGCCGATCATGATGATGTCCGGATCCTGCCGGAGCAGCGCGCGCACGCCGCTCGCGAAATCCAGCCCGATGGCGTGATGCACCTGCACCTGATTGAAGCTCGGCTCCACCATCTCGATCGGGTCTTCGATGGTGCTGATGTTCACATCCGGCGTGGCGAGGAGCTTCAGCGTGGAGTAGAGCGTGGTGGTCTTTCCAGAGCCCGTGGGTCCGGTCACCAACACAATGCCGTGCGGCTTTTCAATCATCTCGCTCCAGATGGCGAGATCTTCGTCGGCAAGCCCGAGCTCGTGGAAGCCGCGCACCAGCACTTCCGGGTCGAAAATGCGCATCACCATCTTCTCGCCGAAGGCGGTGGGCAGGGTGGAGAGCCGCAGCTCGATCTCGTTGCCGCGCGGGGAGCGGGTCTTCAGACGGCCGTCCTGCGGGCGACGCTTCTCGGCGAGATCCATGCGACCCAGGATCTTCAGCCGGCTCGTCACTGCCATCGCGACAGCGGCCGGCAACTGGTAAACCTGCTGCATCACGCCGTCGATGCGGAAGCGCACGTTGCTCTGGTCACGCCGCGGCTCGAGGTGGATGTCACTCGCGCGGCTCTCGAACGCGTACT
>JBDLQR010000156.1:0-4728 GCA_039800485.1 Pseudomonadota bacterium | reverse complement strand
GACTGCCGCTGGAGGCAAATGTGCAATTCATGACCGTGATGGCGACAACCATGCCCTACATCGGTCGCGGCTGAGGATTTTTCAAGACCATGTCCACACACCAGATCCGTTACGAGGTGAGCGAACATATCGCGACCATCACCCTCGACAGGCCCGAAGTGATGAACGCTTTCGGCGGCACGATGCGCGAGGATCTGCTCGCGCGCCTGGAGGAGGCAGCCACCGACCCTGGAGTGCGCTGCCTGATCATCACGGGCGCCGGCAAGGCTTTCTGTGCGGGTGGCGATGTGGCAAGCATGGCCGAGCTTCAGGCGCGGGACGACACCACGGTACTGACTACCCGCATGCGCGCAGCGGCCCGATTGATCAGCTTCCTACGGGAGATACCCAAGCCAGTGATTGCGGCAGTCAACGGCGCCGCGGCAGGCGCCGGCATGAATCTCGCGCTGGCCTGTGATCTTCGCTATGCCGCCGCCAGCGCAAAATTTTCGGAGGCCTTCATTCGCATCGGCCTGGTTCCCGACTGGGGCGGCCATTTCCTGCTGACCGAACTGGTCGGTCCCGCGCGCGCACTGGAACTCATCATGAGCGGTGATCGTATCGACGCTCGGGACGCCGAGCGGCTCGGCATCGTCAATGCCTGTTTCAGCGACGAGGACTTCACAACCGAAGTACGCAAGAAGGCCCGGATGTTCGCAGCCGCCCCGGCCGCCGCCATTGCGGCCATCAAGCAAGGTGTGCGGCGCGCATTGCGCGGCAGTCTTGAAGATACCCTGCAGTATGAGATGGAAGCCCAGGAGCGAGTGTTCCTCAGCGCGGATGCACGTGAGGGCATGCGCGCGTTCCTCGAGAAGCGCGCACCCCGTTTCGGCCCGCAGTCGTGACCTCATGAAAGCCGTAATCGTCCCGGACTGGATGCCCTTCGATCGCCTCAGCTTGCACGAGGTGCCGGTACCAGAGCCGGGTGACGGCGAGGTCCGGATCCGCATCCGGGCGTCCGGGGTCAGCTTCGCGACCAGCCTCGTGGTGCAAGGCAAGTATCAGCGCAAACCGCCGCTCCCCTTCGTTCCAGGCACCGAGGTGGCGGGGCAAATCTCGGCGGTCGGTGCAGGCGTCAGCCGTTTCCAGCGCGGGGATCGCGTCTGCGCAGTGCTCGATTGGGGTGGCATGGCGGAGCAAGCGGTGGCCTCTGCCGTGAATGTCTACCCGCTGCCGGCCAGCCTCGATTACACACAGGCCATTGCATTCACCCACTCTTACGCCACGTCCGCCGCGGCACTGACCTGGCCACATCTCCTCAATCTGCAGGCAGGGCAGACCTTGCTCGTGCATGGCGCCGCAGGTGGCGTTGGCCTCGCTGCAGTCGAGATCGGAAAATTGCTCGGCGCGCGCGTCATCGCCACTGCGGGGAGCGATGACAAGCTCGCCTTGGTCAGTGCGCATGGCGCCGACCATGTCATCAACTATCGGCAGGATGACTTCCGTACCGCCGTGCTCGCGATCACCGACGGCCATGGTGTCGATGCCGTGTATGACCCGGTGGGTGGCGACGTCTTCATGCAGTCGCTGCGATGCATGGCACCCGAAGCCCGCATCATGCCGGTGGGGTTTGCCGGCGGTGAGATCCCGCAGATTCCGGCCAACCTGCTGCTGGTGAAGAACCTCACGGTCTGTGGGCTCAATCTCGGTCTCTACTTCGGATGGAGTCCGCAGGATCTGCGCCATGTGTACGAATCACGCATGCGCAGCCTCATGGACACGCTCTTCGGCTGGTTCGAGGCTGGCAAGATTCGTCCGGTGATCGGCAGCACCTGGCCCCTGGAACGGTTCCAGGACGCCATGGCGGAAGTCCTCGCACGACGCTCATTGGGGCGCGTGGCGCTGGTGATGGACTGAGCCTTGGACACCCGTCCGGATATCCGACTGAGACCGGCCTGGCATGTGGCAGTGCCTTTCCTGCTGGGTGCATTCATGACCGGCATCATTGGCGCGGCCGCGCAACACAAATTCACCGTGGGCTTCAGTCTGCTGCTGGTCGTCTGGGGTGTGCTGTGGAGTCTGCTCGCGCGCACGCGCCGGGCACGCTTCCATGCGGCCATCGCGGAAGCCGTCGCGCGACTGCCTGCCCCGACCACCGGCAAGGCGACCTGGCTAGGACCGGCCACCCTCAAGGTCAGGCCACGCCGGAGTGGCCATCTGCTCTGGTCGAGTGACGGTTTTCTGTGGCTGCCCGACACTGCACCCTTGCCCGTCGAAGACCAACAGATGGCATTGGACGAAGTGACGCCCGAGCTCGTCTTCCCCTTCAAGGAGCTCACCGAGGTGGCACATGCCTGTGGCACCTTGAGCGGGGATCAGCTCATCTTCACACGCGCGGACAGCACCAGCACCCGGTTTGCACTGCCGAATCCCGCGGTCTACACCTTCGTGGCTCATGCGCTCGCTCTGGACAGAGGTGTCCCGGCCTCGCTGCCATGATGGATTCGGGGATCCTGCCGTATGTCTGGGTTGCGCTCGCGGCGCTCGCCGCAGGGCTCGTGAACGCGCTGGCCGGTGGTGGAACTTTGCTGAGCTTCCCGGCACTGGTTGCGGTGGGCGTGCCCCCTATCGTGGCTAACGTGACCAACAGTGTCGCGCTCTGCCCCGGTTATCTCGGTGGCGTGCTGGCCCAGGCCCGTGATCTGCGCGGACAGGGGCGGCGCCTGCTGCTGCTGGTTCCGGCTGGTGCCGCCGGCGGTGTGGCCGGTGGTCTCGTGCTGCTCAGCACGGGCGAGCGCCTGTTCGAAGCGCTGGTGCCTTTCCTGATCCTCTTCGCCACCCTGATTCTGGCGTTGCAGGTGCCGCTGCGGCATTGGGTAAGCAAGCGCTTGCAGCGCGGTGCCGGCAAGGATGACGAGAACTGGGCCGTCCTGCCCATCATGCTGAGCGCAGTCTATGGCGGTTACTTCGGCGCCGGTCTCGGCATGGTCATGCTGGCCGCACTCGGCGTGACACTGAATGACACCCTCACACGCATCAATGCCATCAAGCAGGTGCTATCGCTTTCAATCAACCTTGCCGCCGTCCTGTACTTCGTCATCGCGGCCGAAGTTCGTTGGTCGATGGCAGCGGTGATGGCGGTCGCGGCGCTCATCGGTGGCATGGCAGGTGGCTATCTGGCCAGCAGGATTCGTCAATCCAGTTTGCGCAGTCTGATGGTGATCGCCGGTTGCGTGCTCTCCGGGTACTACTTCCTGCGCTGAATTCAGTATATTCCGCATCCCCGTCCAATCCGGTGCCCTGCCTGTGAGCGTCTACAACCTGAATCTCAAGCGACTGATCGAACGTCCTGAAAAATATTTTCCACGCAATGAAATCCTGAGTCGCGAAGACGACGGCAGCATCTTCCGGTACACCTACAAGGACTACTGCGCGCGCGTGCGCCGTCTTGCCAGCGCCCTCGAGACACTGGGTATCGCCGCAGGTGAGAAGGTGGCCACCCTGTCGTGGAACACCCATCGGCATCTGGAGATGTATTTCGGTGTGCCCTGCGCCGGTCGGGTGTTGCATACCGCCAATCTGCGGCTGTCCGACGAACATCTCATCTACACCATCAACCATGCAGAAGACGTGGCGCTGTTCTTTTCCGCCGATCTGCTGGCACAGGTGGAAGCCATCGCGCCCCATCTCACCCATGTGCGCGCCTATGTGGTGATGGATCGGATTGCGCCGGCGTCCACCTCGCTTGCGCCCCTGCACGTCTACGAAGATCTGATTGCAGCAGGCAATCCCGGCTACCAGTTTCCGGAAGTCGATGAACACTCAGCGGCCTCCATGTGCTTCACCTCCGCCACCACCGGCAACCCCAAGTGCGTGGTCTACACGCACCGCGGGCTTTATCTCCATTCGCAGGGCCTGTGCAACGCAGACACCATGGCCATTTCGGAGAAAGACACGTTGTTGCCCATCGCGCCCATGTTCCATGTGAACTCCTGGGGGGTGCCGTTTGCAGGGGTCTGGATGGGATCGAAATTCGTCTTTCCGGGGCAGCGCCCACACGCTGACGATCTGCTCAATCTCATCGAGGAACAGGCCGTGACCTTCGGTTTCGGTGCGGTGACGGTGGGCATCGACATGATGAACGCGCTGCAACGCTCTCCCCGCAACATGCGCAGCCTGCGCGGTCTGCTGTTTGGCGGCTCAGCCACTCCGGCGTCGGTCATGCAGTATTTTCTGCGGGAACACGGCGTGGTGCTCTATACGGCGTGGGGCTCGACGGAGTGCGCGCCCATGGCCACCACGGTCTGCATCAAGCGTGATCAGCAGACCCTGGATGACGACGCCAAAATCGCCATTCGCGTACGCCAGGGCTTGCCTGTTCCCGGGGTCGAAATCAAGGTCCTGGATGAGGCTGGCGAGCTCATACCCTGGGATGACAAGGCAGTCGGTGAGGTCTACGTGCGCGGCCCCTGGATTGCGACGTCCTACCTGAATGAGCCGCGCAGCGCAGAAAGTTTCATCGACGGCTGGTGGAAGAGCGGTGACATCGCGGCCGTGAACGAAGATGGCATCCTGCGCCTCGTGGATCGCGCCAAGGATCTGATCAAGTCCGGCGGCGAGTGGATTTCGTCGGTTGATCTCGAGAATACCCTCATGGCCCACCCGGCCGTGCGCGAAGCCACGGTGGTCGGTGCACCACATGACAAATGGATCGAACGCCCGGTTGCATTCCTCGTGCTGGATCCTGAC
>JBDLQR010000155.1:0-3415 GCA_039800485.1 Pseudomonadota bacterium | reverse complement strand
CGCGGCCCAGACCATCAAGCGTGTGGCGCTCGAACTGGGTGGCAAGTCACCGCATGTGATTCTGGAAGACGCCGATCTCGAAAAAGCCGTGAAGGCCGGTGTGAACGAGTGCTATCTCAATTCTGGCCAAGCGTGCATCGCGCCGGCCCGCATGCTTGCCCCGAAGTCGAAATACGAAGAAGTGGTGCAACTTGCGAAGAAGGTGGCGGAGAGCTTCACGGTGGGCGACCCGATTCACGGTGATGTGAAGCTCGGCCCGGTCATCTCCGCCTTGCAGCGTGACCGCATTCGCGGCTACATCCGCAAGGGCGTGGAAGAAGGTGCGCGCCTCGTGACGGGTGGTGCGGAAGCGCCAGAGGGCCTCGACAAGGGCTTCTATGTCAAACCGACGGTCTTTGCCGATGTGAACAACGACATGACCATCGCGCGCGAAGAGATCTTCGGGCCCGTGCTCACCATCATTCCCTTCGAGGATGAAGCCGACGCCGTGCGCATCGCCAACGACACCATCTATGGTCTCGGTGGGAATGTCTGGGCAGGCACCAAGGAGCACGGGATCGAGGTTGCGAAGCAGATTCGCACCGGCCAGATTTCCGTCAACGGCGGGCGCTACAACCCGCTCGCCCCGTTCGGCGGCTACAAGCAGTCAGGCCTCGGCCGAGAGGCCGGGAAGTTCGGTCTGGAGGAGTTCCTGGAAGTGAAGTCACTCCAGCTCTGAGGTCCGGATCCCGGGGGCGCGGCCGTGGCAACGGTCGCGCCACCCTCCTCCCTAGACCGGATTGCGCTTGACCAGACTCTTGGCGATGACGATGCGCTGAATCTCGTTGGTGCCCTCACCAATGCACATCAGCGGGGCATCCCGGTAGTAGCGCTCGATATCGAACTCCGCCGAATAGCCGTAACCGCCATGAATGCGCATCGCTTCCTGCGAGCAGAAGAGTGCGCATTCCGAGGCAAACAGCTTGGCCATGCCAGCCTCCATGTCGCACCGCTCACCGCGCTCGTATTTGATGGCCGCCTGCTCGGTCAGCAACCGCGCGGCCTCCACCCGTGTCGCCATTTCGCCCAGCTTGAGCTGGATGGCCTGGTGATCGCAGATCGGCTTGCCAAAAGTCTTGCGCTGCTGGGAGTAGCGGACCGAATCCTTGAGCGCCGCATTGGCGATGCCCACACCGCGCGCGGCAATGTTGATGCGCCCGAGCTCAAGGCCCCCCACGGCATGCTGAAAGCCCTGTCCTTCTTCGCCGCCCAGCACCCTGTCTGCCGCAATCCTGAAATCATTGAAGCTCAGGCCTACGCTCTCGATTGAGCGGTAACCGAGCTTCTTCAGCTTGCGATCAACCGTGAAGCCCGGGCCGCGCTCAGCCAGGAACAAGGTCATGCCCTTGTGGGCAGGTTTGGCGTGGGGGTCGGTCTTGGTGAGCACGGCATACAGGCTGCCGTACATGCCATTGGTGATCCACATCTTGGAGCCATTCAGCACGTAGTGATCACCATCACGCCTGGCGTGGGTCTTGATGCCTTGCAGATCGGTTCCTGCATCGGGTTCGGTGAGGCAGAGCGCGCCCCGCAATTCGCCGGTGGCGAGCTTCGGCAGGAAATGATCTTTCTGTGACTCCGTGCCGAAACGGTGGATGAGCGTGCCCAGCATGAGGTGGGAATTGATGATGCCGCCGATGCTCATGAACACCTCGGCAATCGCGGTCACGATTTTCGCGTAGGTGGTCGGCGGCAGGCCCATGCCACCATAAGCCTCCGGGATGGTGAGCCCGAACAGCCCGAGCTCCTTCATCTGCTCCACCAGATCATGGGGATATTCATCCGCCTGCTCGTACTTCTTGGTGACGGGACGGACTTCCTTCTCAAGCCAGGATTCGATGGAGGCAAGTATCTGGCTCTCGTCCTCGCGACTGAAAATCTTCTCTGCGGCCATGGCACGGATCCTCGTTGCTGTCAGGTGCGTGAAATCAGATTGCGGTGAGTCCGCCGTCGATGGGGATCACCGCACCGGTCATGTAGGAAGCCTCATCCGAGGCCAGGAAGAGCGCCAAGGCCACGATCTCGCCCGGCTCGGCCAGACGGTTCATGAGATGCATGGCAGCCATCTGGCGAAAGGCGCCCTCCTTGTCCTCCACATCCTTGAGATAACGGCGCGGCATGTCGGTGTTCACCACGCCGGGGCAGATGGCGTTGACGCGAATGCCCTCGGGCGCGAGATCGGTGGCCATGCTGCGTGCAAGCTGCGCGAGTCCCCCTTTGGAGGCGCCGTAGGCCGCCATCGTCGGGAAACCCACGATACCGCCCACGGAGGAGTTGTGGATGATGGAGCCACCGCCGCGCTTGACCATCTCACGGGCTGCCTTCTGGCTGAGCAGGAAAGGCGCCCGCAGGTTGACCGCAAGCAGACCATCCAGTTCTTCCACGGTGGTCTCCAGAAAGGGCTTGCCGACCATCATGCCGTGGTTGTTGAAGAGGATGTCGAGGCCGCCGAAACGGGCGACAGCGGTGCTGACCAGAGTGTCGAGCACCTGCTCGTTGCGCACATCACCGCCGACGTACACCACGGCATCCGGATGACTCGCCACCAGGGCGGCCACGTCGCCGGTCGGCTGCGGCGCGAGATCGCTGGCAAGCACGCGGGCGCCTTCTTCCACGAAGCGGCGCACCGCAACTTGCCCCTGACCGCCCAAAGCGCCAGTGATGAGCGCTACCTTGTTGGCAAGACGAGCCATGTGTCGATTCCCCTTGGTCTCTGGATTGAAAGAATACGGGTGTGGGTCAGCTGCGCAGGCCGGCCTGCTTCATCAAGGGCAGCACACGTTCCCCGAAATACTTGAGTTCCTCATGGTAGTCGAGCCAGGTGAGGATGAAACCTTCGATGCCGAGATTCGCGAGCGCCAGCATCTTGTCCACCACCTGCTCCGGCGTCCCCACCAGCGGAAAGCCTCCCCAACCGGCGATGAAGCGTTCGCCGAACTGCTTGATCTGCTCATTGAAGGAGCTGCTCTCCATGCCGAGCAGGCCCATGATGTTGTGAGTCGCCTCCCAGTCGCCCTGATCCACGATGCTGCGGTAGAGCGCCCAGGCCTCTTCCTCGGTGTCGCGGCAGCAGACCAGACCGTAACTCATCACGCCCACCTCGCGCCCGTACCCGGCTGCGCGGCGGTGGATATCACGCACCAGATCTCCGGCCTGCGACTCGGTCGCGATGGTGATGAAATTGAAATCCACATGTCGGGCCGAGAACTCCCGGCCCTCCTCGGAATTACCGGCATTGATGACCACCGGATGCGGCTGCTGAACGGGCTTCGGCAGCAGGAATCCGCCCTTGATGGTGAAGTACTCCCCGTGATGATCGAAATCCTGCTCCGTCCATGCGCGCTTGATGCAGGTGAGCCAGTCGGCTGCCATGTCG
>JBDLQR010000154.1:0-5502 GCA_039800485.1 Pseudomonadota bacterium | reverse complement strand
TGCCTATGCCATAATCCGCGGGCCAGTTGACTGGCCGACAGCGTGGTGCTGCAGGGCCTGATGGCGCAAGGAAGCGCCAGCCAGCCCCGTCGCGTCTGCGACGGGATGACACTGTCACTTTTATCCAAATACACCACCCATGAAAGGGACATGAGCAATGGAAGAAAATCGCAAGAAAGCGCTAGGAGCGGCGCTGGCCCAAATCGAAAAACAGTTCGGCAGCGGTTCGATCATGCGTCTTGGTGACGCCGGAACCACGCATGACATCCAGGTTGTCTCCACCGGCTCACTGAGCCTCGATCTCGCGCTGGGCGTAGGCGGACTGCCGCGCGGGCGCATCATCGAGGTCTACGGCCCGGAATCCTCCGGCAAGACCACCCTCGCCCTGCACGTGGTTGCCGAAGCGCAACGCATGGGTGGCACGGCTGCCTTCGTCGACGCTGAGCACGCCCTTGACCCGCTGTATGCCGCCAAGCTTGGCGTGAATGTGGCGGACCTGCTGGTGTCCCAGCCGGATACCGGTGAACAGGCACTCGAGATCACCGACATGCTGGTCCGGTCGGGTGCGGTGGACGTGATCATCGTCGATTCCGTCGCGGCGCTTACCCCCAAGGCGGAGATTGAAGGCGAGATGGGCGACAGCCACATGGGCCTGCAGGCGCGCCTGATGTCGCAGGCGCTGCGCAAGCTCACGGGCGTCATCAAGCGTGCCAACACACTGGTCATCTTCATCAATCAGATTCGCATGAAGATCGGCGTGATGTTCGGCAACCCCGAGACCACCACCGGCGGTAACGCCCTCAAGTTCTATGCCTCCGTGCGCCTTGATATCCGTCGCACTGGTTCGCTCAAGCGCGGTGACGAAATCATCGGCAACGAGACCCGGGTGAAGGTGGTCAAGAACAAGGTGGCACCGCCCTTCAAACAGGCGAGTTTCGACATCCTCTACGACATCGGGATTTCCCGCGAAAGCGAAATCATCGAGCTCGGGGTGTCCCAGGGCATCATGGAAAAGACGGGTGCCTGGTACAGCTACAAGGGCGATCGTCTTGGGCAGGGCAAGGACAATGTCCGGACCTACCTCAAGGAACACCCGGAAATCTCGCGCGAGATCGAGGCCCGTATCCGCGAAACCGCGCTACCCCAGGTGGTCGGCATGGATGCGGACAACGAGATGGAGGCTGAAGCCTGAGCGAGGACGAGGCGGCCCGCATGCGGGCCCAGGCGCTCGCGGCGCTGGCGCGCCGCGAGCACTCCAGGCAGGAACTGCAGCGCAAGCTCAGGGCGCGCGGGCATGCCGAGGAGGACATCTCGGCACTGATTGACGACCTCGCTGGGCAACGGCTGCAAAGCGATGAGCGCTATGTCGAGGTTTACATCCGATCGCGCGCAGAACGCGGTTACGGCCCCCAGCGCATCGCGCTGGAGCTGAAGCAGCGTGGAGCAGGGGCAGCCCTGGTGAAATCGGCCATGGACAGTGCGGAATGCGACTGGCTGGCGCTTGCCGCTCGCGCAGATCGCAAGAAGTTCGGGCCATTGACAGACTGCTCGGCGCTCGCACTTGCCAAGCGCCGACGCCACCTGGAGTACCGGGGCTATTCCCCGGATCAGATCAAATCCGTATTGAACGGCGAGCATGAACTGGACTGAAGCATGAAGACCACCGAGATCCGCCAAGGCTTCCTTGATTACTTTGCCGGCAAGGGCCATCGGGTGGTGCCAAGCAGCTCGCTGGTTCCGGGCAATGACCCTTCGCTCCTGTTCACCAATGCCGGCATGGTCCAGTTCAAGGATGTGTTCCTGGGGCTGGAGGAGCGCGACTACCGGCGTGCCGTGACCAGCCAGCGCTGCGTGCGCGCCGGAGGCAAGCACAACGATCTGGATAACGTCGGTTACACCGCGCGGCATCACACCTTCTTCGAGATGCTCGGGAATTTCAGCTTCGGCGACTACTTCAAGCGTGATGCCATCGAGTTCGCGTGGGACCTGCTCACGGGCAGATTCGGCCTGCCGCGCGAAAAGCTCTGGGTCACCGTGCATCACACGGATGACGAGGCAGCCGATATCTGGCTCAAGCACATCGGGGTGGATCCCGCCCGCATCACGCGCTGCGGCGACAAGGACAACTTCTGGATGATGGGGGATACCGGCCCCTGCGGTCCCTGCTCCGAAATTTTCTTCGATCATGGACCGCATATCGCAGGAGGCCCTCCCGGGACGCCGGAAGCGGACGGCGATCGCTACGTCGAAATCTGGAATCTCGTGTTCATGCAGTACGAACGCGACGGCAAGGGTGGCCAGAAGCAGATCCCGCGGCCTTCCGTGGACACAGGCATGGGCCTGGAGCGCATCGCGGCGGTCCTGCAGGGCGTGCACGACAACTATGACATCGACCTTTTCCAGAATCTGATCGAAGCCATCCGCGCAATTGCACCGCAGGGAGCCCTGGAGCCCACCTCGCTCAGGGTGATTGCCGACCACATCCGCGCCTGCGCCTTTCTCGTGATGGACGGCGTGGTGCCGTCGAATGAGGGACGCGGCTACGTACTGCGCCGAATCATGCGTCGCGCCTTGCGGCACGGAAACAAGCTCGGATTCACCGACCCCTTCTTCCATAAACTGGTAACGCCCCTGGCGCGAGAGATGGGTTCCGCGGTGCCGGAACTCACCGGACGAATCCCTCGCATTGAACAAGTGTTGCTGCAGGAAGAAGAACGTTTCGCCGAGACCCTTGACCAGGGGCTCAGGATTTTCGAGACCGCCGTAAGCCAGCTGTCAGGCCGGACCATTCCGGGTGAAGTCGCCTTCAAGCTCAACGACACCTACGGTTTTCCGGTGGACCTCACGGCCGATATCGCCCGCGAGCGTGGTCTCGAGGTCGACATGCCTGGCTACGAATCAGCACTTGCCCAGCAGCGGGAGCGCGCCCGCGCGGCGAGTCACTTTGCGAATGTGGACACGGCTCATGCCATCAGCGGCGAAGGGCTTGCCAAGTTCGGCAATCAGCAGGTGTTCAACGGGTACGAGCGCACCGTCGAGCAAAGTCGGGTAGTTGCGCTGTTCCGCGCCGGCCAGCCAGTGGCGCGCCTCGAAGCTGGAGAAGCAGGTGTGGTCCTTCTTGATGCGACTCCTTTCTACGCGGAATCCGGTGGTCAGGTGGGCGACAAGGGGCGGCTCGTGACCGGCGCCGGGGCTTTCGAGGTCGAGGACACCCGCAAGCAGGGGGGGCTGCATCTGCATCACGGGACGCAGCGCATGGGCGCGCTGGCCGTGGGCGACGAGCTCAGGGCGGAGGTGGACGAGGCCAGACGGCAGTCCACCCGGCTCAATCACTCGGCAACCCATCTGCTGCACGCCGCCTTGCGTGGGGTGCTGGGTACGCATGTGGAACAGAAAGGATCGCTGGTAGAGCCGGAGCGCCTGCGCTTTGACTTCTCTCACGGAGGCGCCTTGAGCGCAGAGGAGTTGCAGCGTATCGAGCGTCTGGTCAACGACCAGATCCGCGCCAATCACGCCGTGGAGACCGAGGTCTGTGGTTACCAGCAGGCGCTGGAACGCGGCGCCATGGCACTCTTCGGCGAAAAGTACGGCGATGAAGTGCGCGTGCTGCGCATGAGTGACTTTTCAGTGGAGCTCTGCGGCGGCACCCATGCGGCGCGCACCGGTGATATCGGTTTCTTCCGGATTCTCGGCGAGGCGGGAGTCGCTGCCGGGGTGCGGCGCATCGAAGCGGTGACGGGTGCGACCGCGGTAGAGGAGGGCTTGCGCAATGTCGAGACTTTGCGAAAGATCGCGGCCCTGCTGAAGGGCGGCGCCGACGAAGCGCTCGCGCGCGTGACCCAGCTGCAGGAGCGGGCCAAGGCGCAGGACAAGGAAATCCAGCAGCTCAAGGGCAAACTTGCCGGACAGTCCGGTCGGGATATCGCAGCCGGCGCGGTCGAGATCGGCGCTGCCAGGCTGGTCTGCGAAGTGCTGGACGGCGCCGACGCCGCCAGCCTCCGTGAGACCATGGACAAGCTCAAGGACAAGCTCCCGATGGCCGTTATCGTGCTGGCCACGGTGGAGGACGACAAGGTTCGGCTGGTCACAGGCGTGACCAAGGATCTCGTCGGCAAGGTGCACGCAGGCGAACTTGCCAACTTTGTCGCGGGCAAGCTGGGTGGCAAGGGTGGTGGTCGCCCGGATCTTGCGCAGGCGGGTGGCACCGATGTTGCCCAACTGCAACCAGCCCTCGATGCCGTGCAGGCCTGGCTGGAACCCCGCCTGGTCTGACCGCAGTTCTCGCAATCCCCGGGTAACCGTTGAGTCGCACGTCGCAGGGGGGCGTCGCGCCCGAGCGCCGTGTGGCGGTTCTTATGTGAAGGAATGAACGGACATGAGTTTGATCGTCCAGAAATATGGTGGGACTTCGGTCGGCACGGTGGAGCGCATCCAGGCCGTTGCAGAACGGGTCGGCAAGGCTGTGGCAGAGGGACACCAGCTCGTCGTGGTGGTGTCCGCGATGTCCGGCGAAACAGACCGTCTGCTCAACCTTGCCAAGGCCATCCAGAATCCACCGGCGCCGCGCGAGCTCGATGCCCTGCTCTCCACGGGGGAACAGGTCACCATCGGGCTGCTGGCCATGGCCTTGCAGGCACGGGGCATCCCGGCTGTTTCCTTCACGGGCGGCCAGATCCCGATCACGACCGACTCGGCCTACAACAAGGCGCGTATTCTCGATATCGACGGCGCCCGTGTCCGACAGGAACTGGAGGCTGGCAAGGTCGCGGTGGTCGCCGGTTTCCAGGGCGTGGATGCCGGTGGCAGCATCACGACGCTTGGCCGTGGCGGGTCGGACACCACGGCCGTGGCTTTGGCGGCGGCCCTCAAGGCCGATGAATGCCAGATCTACACCGATGTGGATGGGGTCTACACCACCGACCCGCGCATCGTGCCTGAAGCCCGTCGTCTGGACCGCATCACCTATGAAGAGATGCTCGAGATGGCCAGTCTGGGCGCCAAGGTCCTCCAGATCCGCTCGGTCGAATTTGCGAGCAAGTATCAGGTCACCCTGCGTGTGCTGTCCTCCTTCATGGATGGACCGGGCACGCTGATCACCACTGAGGAGAACATCATGGAAGCCGCGCTGATTTCCGGCGTCACGCTCAATCGCGACGAAGCCAAGCTCACCATCCTGGGCGTGCCGGACCGGCCGGGTATCGCCAGCCACATCCTCGGACCCGTGGCCGATGCCAACATCGAGGTGGACATGATCGTGCAGAACTCGGGTGCCGATGGTTCTGCCGATTTCACCTTCACGGTCCATCGCAACGACTACGAGCGCGCGCTCGCCATCTGCGAGGCCACGAGTGCGGAACTGAAGGCCCGCAAGGTCGAGGGCGACCGCAAGATCGTCAAGGTCTCCATCGTGGGGGTGGGCATGCGCTCTCACGCCGGGATAGCCAGCCGCATGTTCAGGGCGCTGGCCAAGGACGGGGTGAATCTCCAGATGATCTCGACCTC
>JBDLQR010000153.1:0-6754 GCA_039800485.1 Pseudomonadota bacterium | reverse complement strand
GCACAGTCACTGACCTTCGACGCAGCGCTCGAACTCATCCATGCGCTTGCAATGGAGCTCCCGGAAACGCAGGACCCTGTCCTGTCGGTCCGCAAGCATCGCGCGGATCCCGACGGCACCTGAGCCGGGGCCCGGCGTATGCGACTCAAACGGTGCGTTTTGCGCGCTCAGCCCGGAACGGGCGGCGGTTCAACCTTGAAGGTATGGGTGAAGCTGCGCCCCTCGGAGTCCTTCATCGTGGCTTCGAGGGTGCCGCCGCGCTGCGGCTGGAAGAAGAAGCGGAAGCTCGGATCCTCGCTGATCGAGATATCCGTCTCGGCAGTCATGATGTGCTGTCCGTTGAAGCGAATGACCACTTCGGTCACATAATCGGCCGGTATGTAGGCCCGGGTACGCTGATCAAGCTGCATGCCGGTGATGTTCGGGTGGCTGATCATCAACTGACCGAGGGCGCCCTCCCCCTGCGGGGTCTGCAGGGTCCGAAACCGCATCTGGCCGATGCGCGCTCGCGCTTCCTTGAGCTGCAGGAACGGCGGGGGCTCTGAGCACCCACCACTTGCGCGGGTATAGCCTTCGTCCATGTACAACTCGCCGGTATTCATCTCCGCGACAACCCGCACCTTTGTGAACTGATTGATGCGCAGGCGCAGCGCGAGATCTGCCTCGCCCATCTCGGGTGTGAGGGTGAAGACCCCGGCCAGTGGCTTGGGGTTCTTGTCGACGAACACGAACATGCGCTGGATGTAGCGCGCGGAACTCTGTTGCTGCTTGGCGTCGATGGACACCGGCACCACGCCGGCATCCTCAGCGCGCAGGGGAATGCGCAGCTCCACCAGATCCTTGCCGGCCACGATCTCCCGGTCCTGGAAGTAGCGGGGTCTTAACAGGGTTTCCCACAAATCGGCCTCGGACTGCGCACCGACAGCCAACGCATCCGCGGCCATCGCCATCATAAGGGCCAGAAAACAGGTTCTTGGCAGCATGGGACGCATCCATAGGTGAACGGTGCAAGGATAGCGAGAGCGCAATGCAGGTGGCAAACCGGCCCCTTGGGCTTGGGCGCACCGCCCCCTGCCGGGCTGGCGCCAGTCGCTGCTAAGATGCCTGCATGATGTCGCAAGAATTCAATCAAGGCCTGCTGGCCTTCCTAGACCGCTCCCCCACGCCCTTTCACGCCACGCGCGAAATGGTGCAAGCGTTGTGTGCCGCCGGTTTCGTACAACTCGCGGAGGATGATGCCTGGCATCTGGAAACCGGTGGCAGGTATCTGGTCACCCGCAATGACTCCTCCCTGATCGCCTTCACGCTGGGCCATGAGCCTCTGGCAAGCTCGGGTTTGCGCCTGGTCGGCGCACACACGGACAGCCCCTGTCTCAAGCTGAAGCCGCACCCGGAACTGGTGCAGCAGGGCTACCAGCAGCTTGCAGCCGAGGTTTACGGTGGGGTGCTGCTGAACCCCTGGTTCGACCGTGATCTCTCCCTGGCCGGGCGCGTGACGCTGATCCGTCCCGATGGCAGCCTGTGCAACCGTTTGCTCGATTTTCGTTGCCCGCTCGCGATCATCCCGAGCCTCGCCATTCATCTGGACCGCGAGGCCAATGACAAGCGCAGCATCAACCGGCAGACCTATCTGCCGGCCCTGATCCAGGGCAAATCCACTGAGCAGTTCGATATCCGGAACGAAGCCTTGCTGGCCTTGGTGCGGGAAGAGCCGGCGTTGGAAGGCAGTCGCGTGCTGGCCTTCGAGCTCAGTTTCTATGGCACCCAGCCAGCGCAGATCCTGGGCTGGCGCGGGGAATTCATCGCCTCTGCCCGGCTCGACAACCTCCTCAGTTGTTATACGGGCCTGTGTGCCCTGCGGGATGCCGAGGCGCCTGTCTCACAATGGCTGGTGTGCAATGACCACGAGGAAGTGGGCAGCGCTTCGACCAGCGGCGCGCGCGGCAATTTCCTGGAAAGCGTGCTGCTGAGGGTATTTGATGACCACGGCGCACAGGCCCGAGCGATGGCGCGTTCGGTGCTGGTGTCCACCGATAACGCGCATGCGGTACATCCCAATTTCCCGGACCGGCATGATGCGCGCCACAGCCCGGTGATCAACGGGGGGCCGGCGCTCAAGGTGAATGCCAACCAGTCCTACGCCACCAACAGTGAGTCTGCGGCGGTGTTCATGCACGCGGCGGAGCGTGCCGGGGTGGCAGTGCAATCATTCGTTGCGCGCAGCGACATGGGGTGCGGCAGCACCATCGGTCCCCTTGCCGCCACACGACTCGGTGTGCGCACCGTCGATGTGGGGGTGCCGACCTTCGCCATGCACTCAATCCGCGAGCTCGCCGGTACGGAAGATGCCTTCGCCCTTTACCGGGCATTGTCGGCGTTCTTCGCCCTGCCCTCGGTTGCTGTGCGCTGAGGGGCTTATCCGCTCCGGTTCAGATCATCACTTCGATGAGATGGGGACCACGGGTCCCCAGCATGCTGCGCAGGATCTGTTCAAATTCTTCTGCGGTCTCGGCCCGCGCAGCATTGACGCCCATTCCGCGCGCAAGCTCGGTCCAGCGCAAGGCCGGATTGCCGAGGTCCAGCATCGACAGCGCACGCGGCCCGGGTGAACCCACCCCTACGCGCTCGAACTCGATGTTCAGGACCGTGTAGCTGCGATTGGCGAGGATGACGTTGATGACATCCAGCCCTTCCCTGGCCATGGTCCAGAGGGATTGCACGGTGTACATGGCGCTGCCATCCCCTTCGAGGCAGATGACCTTGCGGTCGCGACAGGCCACTGCGGCCCCGACCGCCAAGGGCAGGCCGTCGCCGATGGAACCGCCCATCAGCTGCAACCAGTCGTGGGCTGGCGCACCCACGGTTGCCTGCTGGCAGGGCAATGAACACGTGATGGCTTCATCGATGACGATGGCACCCTCGGGCAGACAGCGTCCCACCACCTGCGCCACGAGTTGCGGTGTGAGCGCACCCGTCGCACGGGGCAGTTCGATTGCCGCCTGAAAAAGCGTGGGTGCGGCCGGCGCGTGCAGGGCATCGGCCAGGGCCGTGAGCGCAGCCACCGCATCATCGGTGGGGCCCGCCAGAGGCACCACCTCGCAGCCCTCCGGCACCAGCACACTGGGCTTGCCGGGGTAGGCGAAGAAAGCGACTGGTCGCTTCGAGCCTGCGAGCACGATCAGATCAACACCGGCCAGCGTCTCCAGCACGCGCTCCCCGAAATACGGCAGGATGGCGATGGGCACGCGGCCTGCTCCGCGCTCAGTGCGTCGATTGAAAGTCTCCGCATGCAGCCGCACAGGCAGCGCCGCCGCGATGCGTCCGGCCTGAAAAGCGCCCTCGCCGATGAGTCCCTCGCCGCCCAGCAGGACGACGGGATTGCGGGCCTTGCGCAAGGCCTTGGCAGCCGCCTCGATCTGATGCGCCGGCACCTGAGGCAGGGGCGCCATGGTCGGGATTGCGGGTGCGCGATAGTCACCTGGCAGATCCGTCCAGGCGCTGTCGGCGGGCGCGAGCAGCGTCGCGATGCGCCCGGGCACACCACCCGCCACCGCGACGGCCTCTGCGCCCAGTGCGGCCAGCTCCGCGGGTGACTGCGCACTGCGTACCCAGTGAGACGCGGGTCGCGCGATGCCTTCCAGGTCAGAGGTCAACGGCGCATCGAAACGGACATGATGCAGGGCATGGTCACCGACCACGTTCACCACCGGTGTATGCGCCTTGCGCGCGTTGTGCAGATTGGCAACCCCGTTGGCGAGCCCGGGCCCCAGGTGGAGCAAGGTGCAGGCCGGCTTGCGTGCCATGCGCGCGTAGCCATCCGCGGCACCCGTGACCACGCCCTCGAACAGCGCCAGGATGGGGTGCATGCCGGAGATCTGATCGATGGCTTGCACGAGTTGCATCTCGGAGGTCCCGGGGTTCGCGAAACAGACTTCGATTCCGCTGCGGACCAGGGTTTCGATCAGGGCATGGGCGCCATTCATGAGTTGCCACCTGCATTGTGCGAGGGTCAGGATTATTGCGTGCCCACCCCGTGAAGTCGATTCTGGGCTCGGGCGTCCGGGCCTATAATGCGCACATGAAAAATCCAGAACCTGTGACCATCCGCCTTGCGGATTACCAAGCCCCCGCTTTCCTCATCCCAGAAGTCCAGCTCGACTTCGACTTGCGTGCACAATTCACCGAGGTCCGCGCGCGACTCACCCTGCAGCGCAATCCGGCGCTGGCTGAACCTGCTGCCCCGCTGGAACTGCAGGGTGATGGCCTGAGCCTCCTCAGCGTGACCCTCGATGGCCGGGCGCTGAAGCCCGATGAGTTCGTGGCAGGCCCTGATCGGCTGCTCATTGCTGAGGTGCCGGACGCCTTCACGCTGGAAACCGTTGTACGCATCCAGCCTGAGGCCAACACGCAGTTGATGGGCCTGTATGCATCGGCTGATGGTTACTTCACGCAGTGCGAGGCAGAGGGGTTCCGGCGCATCACCTATTTCCTCGACCGTCCGGATGTGATGTCCCGCTACACCACGACGCTGCATGCGGACCGCGCGCGGTTCCCCGTGCTGCTCTCCAATGGCAACCAGACGGGCGCGGGTGATGAGCAGGACAATCGCCACTGGGCGCGCTGGGAAGATCCCTTCCCCAAACCCGCTTACCTCTTTGCGCTGGTGGCGGGACGGCTCGACCTGCTCGAAGACACTTTCCGTACCTGTTCAGGGCGCGCGGTGAAGCTCTGTCTGTATGTGGAACCCGGTCGTCTCGATCAATGCGCCTTTGCAATGGATGCCCTCAAGTCCGCCATCCGTTGGGACGAGGAGGTCTTTGGTCTGGAGCTCGATCTGGACCAGTACATGATCGTGGCTGTGGGTGACTTCAACATGGGCGCCATGGAGAACAAGGGGCTCAATATCTTCAATACGAAGTACATCCTGGCCCGACCGGATCTCGCGACGGATTACGACTTCATGATGATCGATCGGGTCATCGCCCACGAATACTTCCACAACTGGACCGGTAACCGCGTGACCTGCCGCGACTGGTTCCAGTTGAGCCTGAAGGAAGGGCTCACGGTCTTCCGGGACCAGCAGTACGGCGGTGACCGATACTCGCATGCCGTGCAGCGGATTCAGGAAGTCCGCGGCCTGCGCGCGGGCCAGTTTCCGGAGGACGCGGGCCCGATGGCGCATCCGGTGCGTCCTGCCGCGTATATGGAGATCAGCAACTTCTACACCGCGACCATCTACAACAAGGGCGCGGAAGTGGTGCGCATGATGCACACGCTGCTCGGCCCTGCAGGATTCCGTCGCGGCATGGATCTCTATTTTGCGCGGCACGACGGGCAGGCCGTGCGTACCGAGGATTTTCTGGCTGCCATGCAGGATGCCTCAGGCCTCGACCTCTCCCTCATGCAGCGCTGGTACGACCAGGCCGGCACGCCGCGGGTGCAGGTCACCGCAGAACATTCTCCGGCGGAAGGCCGCTACACCCTGCATTTTTCCCAGTCTTGTGCGCTCTGTCCGGGCGAGACGACGAAACTGCCGTTCCCCATCCCCGTTTCCATAGGCCTTGTTTCTGCGGCGGGAGAGGAACTCCCCGTGCGCAGTGATCATCCGGCGCTGCGCGCCGGCGAAAAGCCGGTGTTCCTGCTCAGTGAAAGTACCGACTCGCTGACCCTGGAAGGCTTGCATGAAAAGCCTGTGCCCTCGCTGCTGCGAGGATTCTCTGCCCCGGTCATTCTGAACTTCAGTTACACGCAGGAAGAGCTGGCGCTGTTGATGGCGCACGATGCGGACCCTTTCAACCGCTGGGAGGCCGGACAACGGTTGGCGACGCAGGTGCTGCTGGCGGCCATCAAGGAACTGCAGCAGGGCCACGCGCCGCACTTTCCCGCTGCGTTCCTTGACGCCTGCGCCCGCACCCTCGCTCACAGCGACCGGGATCCAGCATTTGCCGCGGAAGCGCTCAGCCTGCCAGGCGCGAGTGTTCTGGCCGAGGAAATGGACGTGGTGGATCCGGATGCCATCCTGGGCGCGCGCACGGCGCTGCGTCGTGCACTCGCCGAACGCCTGCATGACAGCCTGCTGCAGACCTGGCAGAAGATGGAAGTCGCGGGGCCGTACTCGCCGACACCTGAGGCGGCCGGGCGTCGCGCCTTGCGCAATGCGTGCCTCGGCTATCTGATGGAGCTGGAAACGCCCGAGGTGCGCGCGCTCTGCATGGCCCAGTTCCGCGCTGCGGACAACATGACGGATGCCAGCGCCGCGCTTGCGGCACTGGCCAACTGCGATTGCCCGGAGCGTGTGGAGGCTCTCGAACTCTTTTACGCGAAATGGAAGAACGAGCCGCTCGTGCTCGACAAGTGGTTGAGTGTGCAAGCCACCTCACGCCTGCCGGACACGCTTGTGCGGGTGGGTGAGCTGCTTGGGCACCCCGCGTTTGATCTCACCAATCCCAACAAGGTGCGCGCGTTGATCGGGGCCTTCTGTCAGGGCAATCACGCCCGTTTTCATGCCGCCGACGGCAGCGGTTACCGGTTTGCAGCGGAACAGATAGTGGCGCTCGATCCCGTCAATCCGCAGATTGCCGCGCGACTTGCGCGTGCCTTCGATCGCTGGCGTAAATTCGACACCGGCAGACAGGCCCACGCACGGGAGGCCCTGACGCGAATCCAGGCGCTGCCCGCTCTTTCCCGTGACACCACGGAGGTGGTGGTGAAGGCTCTCGCCTGACCGCCCGGCTCATGACACGCATCCTGGAGA
>JBDLQR010000152.1:0-4629 GCA_039800485.1 Pseudomonadota bacterium | reverse complement strand
CTATCTACGCGCATGTGAGGCGTGAGCTAGAGGGTGCCGGTGTGAAGGTGGCGCAGACGGGCATCAGTTCGCGCACGACGTTTGCGATTGCGGCGACCAATGGGACCGCGCCTGCATGGATGTTTTCCCAGGGGAAAGCTGCTGCGCTTGAGGTGGCAATGCTCGCGGATGAAATCGACCTGGTATTGAGGAGAGCAAAGAAATGAAGCTGAAGTCGATTGCCGACATTCGGGCAGATCATCCACCGGCAACGGCGCGTGAGGCTCGTCGTGTTGGTCGGCGCGATGATGATCACCCGCTCCAGGTATATCTACCCAAGGCCGTGCACAAGGCGCTGAGGTTCGCGAGCGTCGAGCGTGACACCACTGTGCGCGCCCTGGTCCTGGAGGCTCTGGTGAAGGCGGGATACGCGATAGATCCTGGCGAGGTAGGAGATCGCCGGGATCCTGCGCGCCGGAGGGCTAGGTGAAGGATACGAAGCCCAGCGCACTCTCGAAACTGATCACTGAGGCCTTCGCGATGGAGGTCGAGAGCGCGCAGGAAGCTGGCGCCCTTGGCTTCATGGCGCGGGCCATGGTGCAGGCAAGCTTGCCTCACTCAAAGACAGAGGGGAGAGACTTCGAGAGAACTAACGGCAACTTCACCCTGAGGGTGACGGCCGATCCGGATGCCGGGCTGCCTTATGGATCAATCCCGCGCCTGTTGTTGGCGTGGGTGACTACCGAGGCAGTGCGCACACGGAGCAGGGATCTAGAGCTGGGAGACACTTTGACCGGATTCATGCGTGAGCTGGACCTAGTGCCGACAGGGGGAAGGTGGGGGTCCATCACGCGGCTGAGAGAGCAAACCCGCCGCCTGTTCTATGCCCAATTCGTGGCGATATACCGCGCGGGAAAAAATGAAAAGAGACGGACACGCCAGATTGCGGACGACACAGACTTCTGGTGGGACCATCGCAGTCCAGGGCAGGGCAGTCTTTGGAAATCTACGGTGAGGCTTTCTGAGCCGTTTTTCACGGAGATCGTGGATTCCCCTATCCCGATTGACATGCGCGCCCTGCGCGCCCTCAAGCGCAGCCCCATGGCCTTGGACATCTACTGCTGGTTGACCTACCGCATGTCCTATCTGAAAGCCCCTGCCGCGATACCCTGGGAAGCCCTACAACGCCAGTTTGGGGCCGGGTACGCAGAGACTGCGCTGGGCACTCGGCACTTCCGGGAAAGCTTCCTGAAGGCCCTCAAGAAGGTCGGCGTGGTGTACCCAGAGGCCCGCATCGAGGCCAACACGCCAGGGGTCAAACTGATACCGAGCCGCGCGCATGTTCGCGGGCGCTGATGACGCATAAACGGTCGCGCCCGTCATTTCAACCTGTTGAAAAGCCTGTGGATTTAAGAAGTTATCCACGCATAAACGCCGACGCTTAGAAGCCCGTTTCACGCATAAACGCCGACGCTTTCACGCATAAACGCCGACGCCACTCTTATTAAAAGACCTGTAGCTCCCTGTAGCTAAGACCTGTAGCTATCGGCCTTCGGCCGTGGACAACTGCCTGCGGCTGTTGCCCCCCGCCTCCAGGCCGCTGCAAAAATTTTTTCAGAAAACGCATCAGTTACAGCTTACAGCCCTGCCCCGAAATCCAGACCATGGCCCCAGATCAAACAAATCGGGGGCCAGCATGGAGGATCGGATCGTGCAGCTGCTGGAGCGGCTTGGGGTCAACGGCGAAGGTGGGCTTGAGGCAGCCGCCCTCGGGTTGAGCGGGCAACCCGCGACGATGTTCGCGGCCTTAGCCGATCGCGGGCCACTAACGAGCGCGGAGGTGCGTAGGCTGACCGGCGCGGCCAATGTGCCGGCGGTTGCTGCGTGGCTCAATGCTCAGCTCGAACGCGCCCGAGATCATCGCCGCGTTCAATTCACGCGCGCACCTGGTGGACAAGGGCGCGGGGTGTGGAGATTAGCGACACCCGTCATCACTGAGCTGCCCGGGGCTTCGGGATCTGCCAGTGAGGTGGTGGCGGGTGTCGCGCCATGATCCGGCCGCGATTCACGGAACCTCAGGCTCGGCTCTTTGGTGCGCTGCGCGAGGCGCAAGATCCCATCCCAGAGCCCGAGCTGCGCCGCGTAGTCGGGCGAGGCAATCTTCATGAGGTTGCCGCGATGGTCACCTGCAAGCTGCTGCTGGCCGGAGTTCGCCGGCGTGTCCGATGTCGGCCGGGAAAGCCGACCACCTGGATGCTCACTCGATGAGCGCGGCCATGCTGCCGCTGGAGCGGCGATCAAAGGCTTGGAAAGCCGCTATCGACGCGATGGACGGCGAGCTGACGGAGGACATCCTCGCGGAGCAGTTCATCGACGCGCTAACGCTAGGGGCTTGGGAGGGTGCCGAAGAAGATCCCGCAAGCGTCTTTCGATTCGTTTCGAGCAAGTGGTACGAGTGGGACGGCAAATGCTGGGGTGAGGAGCGGACGCTCCGGATCTTCGACCGCATACGCGCCTTCCTGCGTGACAGGTCCGACCCCGGGTCCCAGCGGAGGCTCGGCAGCGCCGCCACCGTCGCTGCGGTGGAGAAGCTCGCTAGATCTGATCGACGGTGCGCCACCCTGCCGGAGGCGTTCGACAGCGACCCTTTCCTGCTGAACACGGGGAGCGGCATCGTTGATCTTCGGACAGGTGAGGTGCGACCCCATAACCCGCGCGCACTGATGAGCAAAATCACCCCCGCGAGGGTCGGCGGACCGTGCCCAAGGTGGCGTGAGTTCCTGAAGCAAGTCACAGATGGTGATGATCAGCTTGCGGCTTACCTGCAACGGTTCGCGGGCTACGCGCTCACCGGCTTGACCTGCGAGCACGCGCTGTTCTTCTTCTACGGCACCGGCGGAAATGGCAAGGGCGTTTTCCTGAACACGCTCACCGGAGTGATGGACGGATACGCCGCTGTCGCCGCCATGGAGACCTTCACGGAGAGCCGTGGAGATCGACACCCGACTGAGCTGGCAATGCTTCAAGGGGCGCGGCTGGTCGTATCACAGGAAACCGAGCTGGGCCGTGCCTGGGCGGAATCTAGGATCAAGTCCCTGACGGGTGGAGATCCAATCTCAGCCCGATGGATGCGGGGCGACTTCTTCACTTTCCGACCGCACTTCAAGCTCGCTATCGCAGGCAATCACAAGCCGACGCTCAAGACCGTGGACGAGGCCATGCGCCGTCGCCTGCACTTGATCCCATTCACCGTGACGGTTCCTCCTGGTGAGCGAGATCCGATGTTGCCGCAGGCGCTGATGACCGAGGCGGGCGGAATCCTTGAATGGATGATCGAGGGCTGCATCGCCTGGCAAGACGGAGGACTAAGACCACCCTCCCGCGTACTTGAGGCGACCAGGGATTACTTCGAAGGGCAGGACGCTTTCCAGATGTGGTTCGAGGATTCCTGCGAAAGCGCGCCGAGCGGCTGGGAGCTTCCTGGGGCGCTGTTCGCGAGTTGGAAGGCTTGGGCCGACAAGGCCTCTGAGCCCGTCGGCACACAGCGGAGCTTCGGCGACCGCCTGGAAGCCGCAGGATTCCCGAGGGCAAGGAGCAACGGGATCCGCATGCACCGAGGGCTCCACCTGCGCGAGAGGCACTGGCAGTGACGCACAGTGACGGACTTGTACTTATCGACGTACACGCGCGCGCACATATACGTCTGAAATGGAAAACCCGGCACTGCCCGTCACTGCCGGCACTGAACCACCACCTAGGAGTTGAACCATGACCCAAAACATCGCCACGGCCGCTGAGGCCGAAGCTGCCCGCCAGGCCCTGGAGCAGGAAGCCGCCCGCCTGGAAGCGATCCCCGCATCCACCGTGGTGGAAGAAGCCGCACAAGCGATCCTGGAGGCCACCAAGGCCCGCGACGCCATCGCCCTTGCCGTCGAGCTGGGGGAGGTTTCTCCCGAGGCTCTGCCGACCGCAGAGAAGGCCCTGGACGATGCCCGACTGCATTACGTCACCGTTTCGGGCAAGGCTGACCTAGGGAGGGCCGCGCGGGTGCGACTGGATGCCGTCGAGGTCCGCCTGAGCGAAGCCCGCAAAGGATCCGCACTCGCGACCATCGAGGCGCTGGTGGGCCTGCAAGGTGAGTCCGCTGTGCGATACCGGAGGGCTGCCAGCACCTTGCGAGCGGAGGCCCTGCGCATGCGCGCTCTGTCGAGCCTGGTCCGTGGCCAGGAAGCCGCCGCTGGGCTGAGGTTCGGCAAGACACCCGAGCCGCTCGACCTGGCCGGCGCTCACCTGCCAGCAACCCGCTGGTGCGGTGCGCCGCGCGGGGAAAATTTCCTTTTGTTGCGGGACACCGAAGTGCAGGCCTTGCGGGAGGAGATCAAGTCCGAGCTGGCTGCCTCCGGGCTGCCGGTATAAGGACTAGGCCATAAGCATGGCTCGAACCCTTTTCAAGAAACCCGCCGCACGAGCTGCTGCACGCGCTGTGGTGGCTCGCATGACACTGGAAGGCGCCGGGCAACATCAGATTGCCGAGGCGCTCGGGTGCAGCCAGCCTGCGGTTTCTGGACATCAGCGCGCCCTTGCCCAGGAGTGGCGGGAGTCTGCCGCCCAGGAAATCGGAGAGCATCGCGCCCGGATACTGGCCGAGCT
>JBDLQR010000151.1:0-7750 GCA_039800485.1 Pseudomonadota bacterium | reverse complement strand
CTCTACGAGCTCGCCAGTGGTGTGGCCCAGATTGCGGAATTCCAGATGGCGGATCTGGTGCGCAAGGCGACCATCCAGAAAGGGCTGGACCCCCGCGACTTCGTGCTGTTCGCCTTCGGGGGCGCCGGACCAGTGCACATGGCGGTGACGGCGCGCGAAGCCGGGATCCGGCGTGTAGTCGTGCCCCAAGGGGATACGGCCTCCACCTGGTGTGCTTTCGGAGCGGCCTCAGCAGACACGCTGCACGTGAATGAGCAGGTCAACATCATGTCCTCACCTTTCGAGGTTGCCCGCATCAATGCGCTGCTTGGGGAACTGGCGGCCAAGGGTCGCGCCCAGTTGGAGGAAGATGGCATTGCCCCGGCGCAACAGCGCTTCCGCTACTCCATCGACATGCGTCATCGCGGCCAGATCAATGAAGTGGAGGTCGAACTCGACGGCGGCACACTCACTGAATCAGACCTCGACGATCTGCGCGCCCGCTTCGTGCGACGTTATGAACAGCTCTACGGCCGCGGCGCCTCGCTGCCGGGTGCGCGCCTGGAGTGCGTGACGTTCCGGGTGCGGGCGAGCGCTGAATCGCGCAAACCACGCATCAAGGAAGCAACGACTACTACCGGCGAGATTCCCACTGAAGCTCGCACCGGCACCCGGGACATCTACTGGGCCGAGTGGAAACGCCTGGCACCTACGCCCATCTACGACGGGTACCGCCTGCAACCGGGCAATACTCTGGAGGGCCCCTGCGTGATCGAGACGACTACCACCTCCATCGTGGTTCATCCTGGCCAGACGGTCAGCATGGATGCATTGAAGAACTTTGTGATCGAAACCGGGCTGGCCGCCTGAGCTGCCGCCGAGGAGACCCCCCATGCCACGCATCAGTGAAATCACGGACATCGACTTCGACGGCGTCAATCATCCTTATGTGCCGCCCAAGGAACTGCGTATCTCGCCCAAGCTCAAGCTGCACCGCGACTGGGAGACCGATATCGACCCGGTCACCTATGAAGTGGTCCGTCACAACCTGTGGCAGATCAACGAGGAACATGGCGCCACCATCCAGCGCCTGTCCGGATCGCCGGTGGCGATGTATGCACTGGACCTGAATCCCTCCTTGCTCACGGAAGACGCGGAGTTCGTCTATTTCGGCCCGTACATGCAGTACATGTCGGGCGTGACGGACACCCAGGTCAAATGGACACTGGAATTCCGCAGCGACAATCCCGGGATCCAGGAAGGCGACATGTTCCTCGCCAACGACCCTTGGGTGGGCGCCGCCCACCAGCAGGATGTGATGCTGCTGTGCCCGGTGTTCTGGGAAGGTGAACTCTTCTGCTGGGTCACCAACTGCCTGCATCAGTACGACATTGGCGGCATCACGCCCGGCAGTTTCTGCCCGTCGGCCGAATCGGTCTATGACGAAGGCATCATGCTGCCGCCGATCAAGATCATCGAGAAGGGTGAAATCCGCCGCGACATCGAAGCGGTGTACCTGCGTGCCTCACGCAAGCCCCAACTGGTGGCGCTCGATTTCCGCGCGCAGATGGCCGGCAACGCCACAGCGCGCGACCGGGTGCTGGAACTCATCCGACGTTACGGTCCGCGCACCGTAAAGGGTGTGATGAAGAAGATCATCGACAATTCGGAAAAGGCCTATCTCGCCAAGATGGCGCGCATCCCGGATGGCTACTGGCAGGACCGGACCTATATCGAGGCCTGCCGTCCCGGAGATCGCCGCACCCATCGGGTGCAGCTGCAGCTGCGCAAGGAAGGCAACAAACTGATCTTCAGCAATGACGGCTCGGCTGGGCAGGAAGGCGCGATGAACGCCACCTATTCCGGATGGCGTGGCGCCATCATGGTGGCGGTCACCGAGCTCTTGTGCTGGGACCAGTACTTTGCAGTCGGCGGTGCCTTGCGCCATGTCGATTTCGATCCCACGCCCGGCACGCTCAACTGCGCGAACTTCCCGGCCTCGGTGTCCACGGCGCCCATCCAGTCCATGGAAATCTCGCTCTACCCCGCCTACAACGTGTTGTCGAAGATGATCTATCCGGACGCCGAGATGCGACGGGACATCATGTGTATCGGTGGCACCAGCCAATGGCCTGCCACGCTTTTCCGCGGCACCGACCAATGGGGCGAGCGTTATGGCTACCTGCTGATCGATCCGATTGGCGGTGCCATTGGCGCCTTCGCGCATGCGGACGGAATCAACACCGGCGGCCAGTCGCGCACGCCCATCTGCCAGCTGCCGAACATCGAGCACACCGAGCAGAGCTTCCCCATCCTGTTCCTCTATCGCAAGGAGCTGCCGGATTCCGGCGGTGCGGGCAAATATCGCGGTGGCCTGTCCGCCGAGAGCTGCTTCATTCCCCACAACACGGACTTCATCACGCAGGACACCTTGTCCTCCGGCAATGCCACGCCGACCTCCTCGGGCATGATGGGCGGCTATCCGTCCACGACCAATGCCTACACCTTCCTGCGTGACACCGACATCGCCAAACGCATGCAGCAGTCAGAGATGATCGAGGACACTTCCGAGGTCAAGGGCACCCCCGAGCTCTTGCAGTTGCGTCAGGAGAACTTCATCCAGAATCCTGCCGACGTGTATGCCGTGCGCTGGACCGGCGGTGGCGGATTCGGCGACCCCTTCGAACGCGATGCAACGGATATCGAGCGGGATCTGGAGGACTATGCCATCACTCCGGCCGCTGCCCTCTCCATCTATGGCGCCGTGCTCAAGGACGATCAGCGCACCGTGGATGTGGCAGCCACCGCCCGGCATCGCGCTGCGATCCGGGCCGCACGCGTCGCGCGCCACAAACTGCCGTCAGCGAAGCGCGAAGGCAGCCTGCTGTGCGAGGCGAGTGTCGCCCTGCAGGTGAAACGTGATGACAAGGGCAGCTTCTGGGCCTGCGGCCATTGCAGTACTGAGCTCGGCGATGTGAGCCGCAATTACAAGGATGCCTGCATCCTGGAAGAACATCCGGTGTCGGCATCCAATCCGCTGATCGGCGAGCCTTCGGACTTCATCGACGACAAGGTGGTGTTCCGGCAATTCTGCTGCCCCGGCTGCGGGGTGCAGATCGACAACGAGATCGCGGTGGCGCAAGACCCGGTGCTCTGCGATATCGCCCTCAAGGCCTGAGCCAATCCGTTGGGGCTGTCAGCTTGAACAGCTGCCAGCTCCGGCACTCATGACCGGCGCCGCGCTCTTCTCCTCGCCAGCACGGCCAGCCAGTACCCGAAGGTGCCGAGCAGGGATCCGGCAAACACCATCCACAACATGAAGCGGCTGCTGCCGGTGGCGTCCCATGCCCAGGCGGTAAGCGAAGGTGCCAAGGCCATGGCCACCATAATGGGAAAGGCAATGGCGCCCATGGTCCGCGCCAGATGGTCCCGTCCCAGCCATTCTGCAGGCGCGGTGCCACGGAGGATGGTGGTGATGCCATGTGACGTGGCAAAGCACGAGACGAACACGCACAGCCACAGCAAGTCGTGCGGTGCGAAGATGAGCAGCAGCACGGCCAGCGGTGCCAACGATGAGGTGAAGGCACCCAAACGGGCGATGGAAAGGTCCCGCCACAGCGTCACCATCACGATGCGCGCCAGCACCTGTACCGGCCCTATCAGCGCAAAGGTGAACAGGATCACAGCCTCTTTCACGCCCTCTCCGCGCAACACGGGGATGTACTGGAAGATGAGACTGCTCGCAGTCAGGCTGTAGGAGGTGTACCAGAGTGCCAGCCCCCAGAAGACCGGATTGCGCAGTCGCCGACGCATGACCACGCTGCCACGGCGGCGTGTGAGTGGATGCGTGTTTTGCGCACCGGGCGCTCTGGCAGGGACGAATAGCCAGTGGAGCGGTGCGTTGAGGCCAAGGTTCAACGCTGCCATCACCAGCAGCGCGGTACGCCAGTCGAGTGACTGCAGTAACGCACCCAGCAGGGGCACGTAAATGGTGCCCGAAAGTCCGGTCACGAGAGTCACTGCGGTGAGACCGGCGCGCGCCTGGCTGCCGAATACCTGGTTGATCACGGCAAACAGCGGCTCGATGAGGCAACAGGCGAGGAACACCCCGAGCACCATCCACAGTGCGTAGAATTGCCAAGGCAGCGTTACCTGCGACCAGAGGGCAAGCATCAGCCCCGATCCGACTGAGCCGAAAGTCATGAGGGCACGGCCCCCATGCCGGTCCAGCAGGCCACCCACCGGATAGGCGGCAAGCCCGGTGATCAGCAGGCCGGCCGTGATGGCGCCGCTCAGCAGTGACTGCGACCAGCCAAGCTCTGCGCGCATCGGTGCCGAGAGCAAGGGAAAGCTGTAGTACAAGGTTCCCCAGGACGTGACCTGGGCGATGGCAAGCGGCCAGAGCATGACCCAGGGGTGGTGACGTCGTGCCCACAGGCTGGAAATCGAAGGCGCGCGCATCATCGAGAAACGCATTGGAACCCGCCGGAATCCGAACTCATCACAGATTCAACAGATGCGCACTTCAGGAATGAGGACGACATGACCAACCAGCGCAAGATCGTCATCATCGCCGGGCCCAACGGTGCCGGTAAGACCACTTTCGCCCGGGAGTTCCTACCCAACGAGGCGGGTTGCCTGGAATTCGTCAATGCGGATCTCATTGCCGGCGGTTTGGCGCCATTCCACCCGGAGGGAGTGGCATTTCGGGCCGGGAGGTTGATGCTGGAGGAGATCAGGCGACATGTTTCCGAGGGCAAAAATTTTGCCTTCGAAACGACGCTATCCGGACTCGTCTACGCTCCCATGATAACGAGGTGGCGTGAGGTCGGGTACCACGTCAAGTTGATATTTCTATCGCTCTCTACCGTAGATGAAGCGATAAAAAGGGTATCCCTCAGGGTCAGTCAGGGTGGGCACGCAGTTCCCGAGCAAGTTATCCGACGGCGGTACAAGTCAGGCCTGCGTCACTTCAATGAGGTCTATCGCCAACGCGTAAATCTGTGGCAGCATTTTGACAACAGTGGAGCCTGGCCTCTGCTGATTGAGGAAGGTTCCAACCATGACTGAGACGTTCAAGCCCCCCATCCCCGTGTCACGCCTGCGTGACCCTGACATGCAGGCCGCGCCAGCGGCGCTGGTACGGGCAGCGATACGCGCGCGTGAGCTTGCCTTGCAAACCAACACCCCTCTGGTCGTGATGGAAGACGGGAAGCTGGTCGAAAAGTGGTTGCGCCCGGAGGATCTTGCGGGTTTGGTCTGAGCCTGCGCGAGGGCCACCCGAGCACCCGTTTTACCGGACCAACACGTGTGTCAGGCGTGGGCGTACAGCGCGTCGATGGCAGCCTTGAACATCACCCGCCGATGGACCAGACGCAGGCCGTGCTGCGCGAAGAGCCGTGTCAGCGTTTCGGGACTGAAGTAGTAAAGATGCTCGGAAGGTTTGATCTCCTTCCAGGTGGAAAGCTCCCGTGGACGCGCCCAGTGGCTCACATCCGGGGTGCGAATCTCGATGAGGCCTCCGGGCTTCAACACCCGCGCCAGTTCGGCCACGGTCGCATTGAGATCAGGTACGTGTTCGATGACGTCGTACATGGAAACGACATCAAAGAACGCGGACGGATAAGCTTGAGCTTCAAAGGTGCCGCAGGCGATGCGCGCGAGCCCAAGCTCCTTGCGCCCGAATTCGACCGCCGCCGGCTCGAGTTCCACGCCCCAGGCCGCAAATCCTGCAGCCTCTGCTGCCGCCATCACGAAACCTGCAGAACAGCCCACATCCAGCCAGTTGCCACAGTGGCCCAGCCGTCGGCGGATACGCGCCACCCAGCGCCGGCATCTGGCCAGTTTCTTCTCCGCCTTGTCGATGTAGCCCCGGCTGTAATGCGCGTCGTAGGTGTGTTCGAGTGCCTCGAAGCGCGGACGCGGGTTGATCAGTACCAGTGAACAGCTCAAACAGCGCACGAAGGGCTCGCCCGCTTTTTCGAACAGAGGCTTGAAATCCCCACCCCCACACACGGGGCAGGGAATGATTTCGAAGCCCTCGCGAGGCAACGGCCCGCTCATCGGGAAGTGGGACTTCCGAGACTTAGCGGGCCGCGAGTATCAAGGCGCGCGCGCCTTGCGCGTTGCAGCCTCGTCGATCTGCATCGTGGCCGGGTCGATGACAACCCCGTAGACCTTGGCTGCAGCCTCCAGCGAGATGTACTCATCGAGCACATCCTCCAGCACCTGTTTGGCGTCGCGCTCACGCGGATTGCCATAACCACCGCCGCCCGTGCTCTCGAACATGAAGGTTTCGCCGTAGCTGAACGGGTAAGCGCACAACAACGGGCTCTTCCACACGCCCTGTTCGTCGAGCCCGCCTATCACCTGCTGCCGACCGTCTCCAAAGATCTTGGTCTGCCGCTGTACGGCCGAGTGCTGGCCACCAGCCACTCCCGGACTGCCCTCCAGGGTCCGCGCCGTTTCCATGCTGAGCTGGCCCTCGGCCAGATAACGCACCTTAAACACCGCGCCGAGCCCACCCCGATGCTTGCCCGGGCCCGCACTGTCCTTGCGCAATTCAAAGGCTTCATAGGCAATCGGGAACAGCAGTTCAGCGGTCTCGGCCGGCATGTTCATGCAGTTACCCAAGGGATCCTCGGTGACATTCATGCCGTCGTTGAACGGCGTCGCACCCCAGCCACCGGCGGGCAGATCGGAGAACACATCGGACACCCCCTGCGGATCCACCACGGAGGACACGAACCAGTTGCAGTCTGCGCTGGTCGAGCCCGTGGCCTTGTCCGGGCAGGCCTTGGCCAGCGCCTGCCAGATGGCGCTGGTGATCTTGGCGGAGGTCAGCGTGGTGCAGCCGATGGTCGGTGCAGGCCAGCGCGCATTCAGCCACGAACCTTCCGGAATGCGGATCTTGATGGGATTGAACATGCCCTGGTTCTGCGGCGCATGCGGCGCCAGGAAGAACTGCAGGGAATAGAGGGTTGCCGAGGCTGTGTTCGCGTAGGGCGAATTGATGGCGCCCTTCACGATGCTGTCGGTGCCAGAGAAATCGACCGTGATCTCCGAGCCTTCCACGATGAGCTTGACCTTGATCCAGATGGGTGTCTCGGAGAAGCCGTCGGTATCGGCGTAGTCTTCGCCCTCATAGACCCCGTCCGGAATCTCGCTGATGCTCTTGCGCACGATCCGCTCCGTGTAGCCCTGCAGCTGCTTCATCGCAGTCTTCAAGGTCGTTACGCCGTACTTGGCAGCGGCGCGCTGCATTTCCTGCTCGCCAGCCTTCAGGCAGCCCACATGGGCCTGCAGATCCCCTTTGACGAAATGCGGCGTACGGGTGTTATTGAGGAGAATGTCGATGATGTCCTGGCGCGGCTGGCCACGCTCGTAGACCTTGATCGGCGGCAGTCGCAGACCTTCCCCGGCGATATGGGTACCCGTGAAGGCCTGTCCGCCCGCCGCACCGCCACCCAGATCCATCCAGTGTCCACGGCTCACCGCATAGCCGAGCAGATCTCCTTCGAAATAGATGGGCGTGAGGAAAGTCATGTCATTGATGTGGGTGCCGCCCATGTACGGATCGTTCAACAGGATCACGTCACCCGGGTGGATATTCTCGATGCCGAACTTGGCAATGATCGCCTCGGCCGAGAACTTCATGGCTGCGAGATGAATCGGGCAATTCGCGGCCTGGGCGAGCAGCTGACAGTCGTAGTCGTAGATGGCGTTGGAGAAATCCTCCATGTCCGCCAGGATGGGCGAGAAGGACGATCGC
>JBDLQR010000150.1:0-8602 GCA_039800485.1 Pseudomonadota bacterium | reverse complement strand
GATGCCTCCCCCGTGCTGCACTTGGCCACCATCAATCCGTGGAAAGGCCACACGCACCTCATTGACGCAGCCGCCCGCCTCAAGGCACAGGGCATGCCTCTCGCCATCGAGTCACGGGGCGCTTCGCAGGCGGATGAGAACTTGCGCGTGGCGCTTGAAGAACGCATCGCTTCAGCCGGGCTGAGCGAGGTTTTCAGGTTGGGCGGTTATCACCCGGCTCCTGAGGAGCTCTATCGTCATTGTCTGTGCTTAGTCGTTACCAGCGTTTCCCATTCAGGAGGCCCGGAGACTTTCGGTCGTACGATCATCGAGGCGTGGGCAAACAACCGTGCGGTGGTCGCCTTCAGTGCCGGCGCGCCGGCAGGACTCATCCGGCACAGGGAAGATGGTCTGCTGGTCCGCGAGGGTGATGCAGAGGGTCTCGCTGCGGCCCTGCACGAATTGCACAGCGATCGCGCCCTGCGCGAACGCCTTGCGGCGAACGGGCGTGCCCGCGTGCTCGCGGATTACACGCCCCGGAAAGTCATACCTCAACTCTTGTCCCTGCTTGCAACCGGAGCGCGCGATGAGCATGCGGATGCCACACGCCCGCCACATCAGAATGGCGCGCCGTCGGTAGTGCTCGATCTCACACTCAGCCTGCGACGCGCGCACCAGACACCGGTGGGCCTGGTGCGCGTGGAACAGGAAATACGACAGGTGCTGCAGACTGCTGCAGACCTCAAGCTCGATTTCTGCCGATTGGATCGGGAGACGGGGCTGCTGCAATCTCTCTCGGCGCCCGAGCGACAGTGGGTAGACACAGGCACGCTTGCTCCGCAGAACCTGCATTGGCGCCCGCAGACCTGGGACGTGCGCCTGGCCGGCGCCTTGGGCGAAACGTGGATGAAACTGCCTGTTTCACACAACCGGCCACCGGCTGCCATCAGCCGGACTTTGACCTGGCGCGGTGCCACGCGCCGCGATCAGCAGCTTGCTGCACGATCTGCGCGCGTTTCCGCCTTGCCTGCGGGCCGCACCGTCAGCGTGCTCGCAGCCAATCCATGGACGATGATTCCGCTGGAAACCCTGCAGGCATTGAAGCAACAGGGCGGGGAATTGGTGATGGTGCTGCACGATGTGCTCACGTGGGAAAAGCCGCATCTCACAGCCGGCCGGGAGATCCGGAGCTTTATCACGCGCATGCTCCAGACCCTGTGCCTTGCCGATCATCTGGTGGCCGTGTCCCGGCATTCCCTGACCGTCTTCCGGGAGGCATGTGCGGAACGGAAATTGGTGCCGCCACCGACGACGGTTTGTCACCCCTCAGTGCCCGCGACCCTCCTGCCGGGCGCTCCAACATGCTTGCCACCGGGGCTCCGTGAGGGTGAAGGCTTTGTGCTCTTCTGCTCCACCCTGGAAGTGCGCAAAAACCATTTTCTGCTGCTCAGCCTGTGGGAGCGCCTGCTGACCCGGTTGGGCCCCGCGCGTACACCGCGGCTGGTCTTTGTCGGTCACTGGGGTTGGGGCGCAGATCATCTGCGTCTCTGGCTTGAACGGGACTTTCGACTTGCGGGACATGTACTTCACTTGCCGCAGCTGGAGGATGCCGCGCTCGCGTATCTCTACCGCCATGCGCAGTTCACGCTTTTTCCGTCCCTGGCGGAAGGCTACGGCATGCCGGTGGCCGAGAGCCTGGCCGTGGGCACGCCGGTAATCACGGGCAACCATCCGGCGCTGCTGGAAGCGAGCCAAGGACTGATGCCGGCTCTGGACCCGCTGGATCTGCCGGCCTGGGAGCGGACGGTAGTCGAGCTCCTGGAGAGTCCGGCGGCACTCGCCGCCTTGCGTGGGCAGGCCAAGGGCTATCAGGTGCAGGCGCCGGGTGCGCTGGGTGCAGAGGTCATGCGGGTAGCGCGCGGCTTGCTGGGTCGGGAAAAGCGCAAACCCTCCTGAGTGTGACGTCCTCAGTCGATCACCACCGCCACGAATCCGGCTTCCAGTCCCTCTTCGCCCTCTGCCACGTTCACCGCGCTCACGGTGCCGGCAGCGGGCGCCTCATGCGGCACTTCCATCTTCATCACTTCCATGATGAAGAGCGTATCGCCGGCCTGCACCTGGTCACCCGGCTTCACCAGCACTTTCCACATGTTGCCGGCCGTCTGCAGTTCCACTTCGTGTGCCATCGGGGTGTCGCTCCTCAATCAGGGAATCATTCAAGACTGTCGTGGGTGCAGCGCGCGGCCATGTCGCGGGCGCGCTGCTGTGCTTCGGTCACCGGGATGACCTGGAAGCGATAGACTTCGCCGGGTTTGGACTGCCCAAGTTTCCAGAAGGCGCACTGGGGCACGGTATAGGGATTGATGAACCCGCCGCCGCTAGGCCCGTCTGCCACCAGGATGATGGGTGTCTGGCCTGCCAGATTGATCGCGCCCACCGGGTAGCCATGGTCCACGATGTTGGCGGGATCGGAACCATGCTCAGGCAGCTTGTGGAAAGCGCGCTCGGTGAAGGTCCAGTCAGGGCCCTCCAGGCGAAAGCCGCCGCGATCGGATTTGGAGGAGAGCTTCCAGTCGGTGGTGAGGAAACGCTCATGTCCTGCTGCATCAATCCAGTCGTCGTTCGGCCCGAGTACCACTTCCACCTGCCAGCGCTTGTCGGTGGCAATCACCGGGCGCGCGGTTTCTTTCACGCGTAGCCCCGCTCGGCCCTGACCCTCACCCACGGGCACGACTTGACCGGCTTTCAGTGCATGCCCCTCCATGCCACCCAATCCGCCCTTGTTGAAAGTGGCGCGAGAGCCGAAGAACACCGGATTGCGGATGCCACCCGCGATGGCCAGATAGCCTCGTGCTCCCACGCGTGCGGAGCCCATGGCCAGGGTCTGTCCGGCATTCACCGCGATGCTCTGCCACAGCGGCACGGGCTCGCCATCCAGCTTGGCCTGCATGTCCGCACCGGTGAGCGCAATCACGGTTGCGCGCTGGAACTTGAGCGTGGGACCGATGAACTGGCATTCCAGCGCGGCATCACCCGGTGTGTTGCCGACCAGCACGTTGGCCAGACGGAAAGACCAGGAATCCATGGGGCCGGACCAGGGATAGCCACAGTTGAGGTAGCCGTAACGGCCGGGCCAGTCCTGGATGCTGGTCTCGAGGCCGGGTTTGATCACTTCGAGCATGGCGTTTTCCTCAGAACCGGGCATTGCGATCCAGCGAGTCCGCCCATGCGCGGTAGCGCTTGAGCGAGATCTTCTGGTAGCCGACAGCGTTGATCTGATAAGTCCCCTCAGCGCACTTGCGCTCAGTGGCTTCGAATTCCTCCAGGCTGCAATGTACGAATTTGAGGCGATCCGTGGGCCGCAGCAGATGCGGCGCCTCCCGGAAAGGCTCCATTTTCTGCGACATGTCCCAGATGGGCACCGGCGTACGGGCAAAGATCTGGTAGCCGCCGGGACCATCGACGGGATAGATGGCCGTGGAGCCACCGCCCATGCCGATGGTGCCCTTGTAGGTGAAAGTGCGGGGCGGATTGTACTTGGGTGCGAACAGGCGGCAGCGTGGATCGAGCGGCATCATGAAGGGTGTGCCCGGCCAGAAGCCGAGCGCCGCCACCCAGTATTCCGTGCCGGAATGCACGCGCACCATCTGTGCCGCATCCTCCAGACCGTTCAGCTCGGCCACGAACTCCGGATCGCGCTTCTTGTTCGGGTTGATCTTCTCGATGTACTGATCGATGGCCTCGGCACTCCACGGGTCGAGATAGACCGCCGGGAAATAGATGAGGCGGCTGTCGAGCTCCACGTCGTCGAGCGTCACCAGCGTGCCGATGAGCGCCGTCATCTCGCGCTTCAGGTCCTCGAAGCCTATCTGGTCCGGGTCGTAGTGGATGAGGATGGTGGCAAAGAAAGGGGCCGCCTCGACGATGCCCTTCACCTTGTTTTGCGCGATGAGCTTGGCCAGCCCTTGCGCACGGAAGTTGAGTTCCAGGTTCAGTTCATCGCCGAACTCGATCGTCAGGAAACGATCGCCACCCGGCAGGAATCGGGGTTGCTCGTAAATCATCTGCTCTCATTCTCCAGATCGCGATCGCTCACTGCACACTTGCAAGGCTCAGCCAACGAGATCCTGCCGGTAGGTTTCCAGAAAGCCCGTAAACACGTCACCGCGGGCAAATGCGGCGTGTTCCATCACCCGCCGCAGGAAGTTGATGTTATTCGATATCCCGTCGATGCGGGTCGCGGCCAGTGCTGCGGCCATGTTCGTCAAGGCTTCCTCGCGCGTCTGACCCCAGCAGATGAGCTTGGCGATCATGGGATCGTACCAGGCGGTAATCGCATCCCCCTGACGAACACCGGTATCCACACGCACGTGCGAACCCGGCTCCGGCAGGCGCAATTCCAGAAGTTTGCCCGGCGAAGGCAGGAACATCTTGTCGGGGTTCTCGGCATAGAGCCGGCATTCGATGGCGTGACCGCGCACCGTGAGGCCTGCCTGGGCCAGCTCGCCCAGTGGCTCGCCCTGGGCGAGGCGCAGTTGCAGGCTGACGAGATCCTGGCCTGTGATCATCTCGGTGACGGGGTGCTCCACTTGGATGCGGGTGTTCATTTCAAGGAAGAAGAATTCGAAGGTCGCTGCATCGACGATGAATTCCACGGTACCGGCGCCGGCATACCGTTGCGCCTCTGCAAGCGCCACCGCGGCACGCGCCATGCGGTCACGGACCGGGGTAGGCAGGCCAGGGGCCGGGGATTCCTCCACCACCTTCTGGAATCTTCGCTGCAGGGAGCAATCGCGTTCGAAAAGATGCACTGCCCGACCATCACCAAAGCCGAAGACCTGAATCTCCACATGGCGCGCCTTGGGAATGAAGCGCTCGAGGAACACCGCGCCGTCACCGAAAGAGCGTTCGGCCATGGTCTGGGTGGCTTCCGCCACTTTGCGGAGCTGGCTTTCCTCCTCGACGAGGCGCATGCCGATGCCGCCGCCGCCCGCTGCCGCCTTGACCAGCAGCGGGTAACCAACGGCACGCGCTGCAGCCTCCAGCTCCGCCAGTTCACCCATGGAGAAGCGCTGACTGCCAGGCACCACCGGCACCCCGGCCGCTTCGGCCAGACTGCGCGCGCGGGCCTTGTCACCCATGGCCTCGATCTGGGCCGGCGTGGGACCGACGAACACCATTCCGGCAGCAGCGATGGCCCGGGCAAAGTCGGCGTTTTCAGCGAGGAAGCCGTAACCGGGATGGACCGCATCGGCGCCTGTGGCCGCGGCTGCTTCCAGAATGGCATCGACCCGCAGATAGCTTTCGGCGGCCTTGGGCGGGCCGAGGCGACGGGCTTCGTCCGCCAGCGCCACGTGGAGCGCGTTTTCATCGGCGTCCGAGTACACGGCAACCGTGCGGATACCAAGCTGGCGGGCGCTGCGGATGACACGGCAGGCAATCTCACCGCGATTGGCGATGAGCAGTTTCTTGATGGGTTTCACGAATGGACACATGGGTTGCTGCAACCGCACGCATCGTATGCGAGTTGTTTTCCCGGTGTAAATGTCGCGCTGCAATAGATCGGTCACTGGCGCACGAGCTGTCGCGCAGGACCGCTGAGGGCTTGTGGTAATCTTCGGCCATAACAAAGCCCGGCACCGGAGTCACCGTGTACGAACTCGCCCAGCGCAGACTGAATCGCATGCAAGCCTTGGGCTGGGTAGACGCCCTTGCCGGCGGCAAGCGCGGTATCGAGAAGGAGAGCCTGCGCATCGGTCGCGAGGGGCGGCTGGCACGCAGCCCCCACCCCCACGCGTGGGGCTCGGCACTCACGCACCCCTACATCACCACTGATTACTCGGAAGCGCTGTCGGAATTCATCACGCCGGCGTTTTCTTCCAACGAGGAGGTCGCGAGCTTCCTCGACAACACCCATCGCTTCATCTACCACACGCTCACTCCGGAGGAGCTGTTGTGGTGTGCGAGCATGCCCTGTGCCATCCGGGACGATCAGGAAGTGCCGATCGCGGAGTTCGGTCATTCCAACATCGGGCGCATGAAGCATGTCTATCGGGTGGGGCTCGACTATCGCTACGGGCGCAGGATGCAAACCATCGCCGGGGTGCATTTCAATTATTCGCTGCCACTTGAGTTCTGGCCTCTGTACCAGGCCATGGAGCGCGATCCGGACAGCCAGCGGAATTTCGTCGACAAGCAGTATTTCGCACTGATCCGGAATTTCCGGCGCCTGGGTTGGCTGGTACCGCTCCTGTTCGGCAGCAGCCCGGTCGTTGGCAGCTCGTTTCTGGCGGGCCGCACCACGCGCTTCCGCCAGCTCGATCCCCACACCCATTACCTGCCGCACGCCACATCGCTGCGCATGAGCGATATCGGCTACAAGAACAAGAATCAGGCGGCACTGCGCATGTCCTATGACACGCTGGACAATTATGTGCAGAGCCTGAGCCGGGCCATTGCCACTCCCTACCCGGAGTACGAGGTCATAGGCCTCTATGATGGCGAACAGCGTGTGCAGCTCAACACCAACATGCTGCAGCTCGAGAACGAGTTCTACAGCTACATGCGGCCCAAGCGCACCACCCGGCCCGGCGAAAAGCCCAGCAGCGCCTTGCGGGAGCGGGGCGTGGAATATGTGGAGATGCGTGCGCTCGATGTGCAGGCCTTCAGCCCGAGCGGGGTTTCCACTGAGCACATGTGCTTCCTCGAGGCATTTCTGCTGCTTTGTCTGCTGGCCGAGAGCGCGCCCATCGATGCCGAGGAACAGTGGGCCATCGAGTACAACGAGCTCACCGTGGCCCTGCGCGGTCGGGAGCCTGGCCTGCGCCTCATCGAACGCGGCCGACGCGTTCCCGTGGTCGATTGGGCACAGCAGATCATGAAGGCCATGGAGCCGATCTGCGTGATCCTCGATGCCGCGGCAGGTGGTGAGTGCTACCGACATGCGCTGGCGACCCAACGCGCAGCCGTGCAGGATTTTTCCCTGCTGCCCTCGGCGCGCATGGTGGCGGAGCTGCGCGCCTCGGATGAGAGCTTCCATGAATTTGCGCTCGCTCGCTCCCTGGCCCATGCCACGGGCTTCCGGGAAGATCCGCCGGATACGAACGTGCGAGAGCAATTCCGTGTGTGGGCGGAAGAATCCTGGGTGGCACAACGAGCCCTCGAAGCCGATGAAAGTCTCAATTTTGAAGACTACCTGGCCCGCTATTTCGCCGGCCAGGGCGCGGATATTTCCGCGGCAGCATGGAGCGAAGCATGACTGAGGTGAAACTGACCAGGCGCACGTTGCTCAGCGGGCTCGGTGGACTTGCACTGTGGTGCTGTGCAGGCCGGGTGCAGGCAGCCCCCACCGCAGCCGAGGTGGACCGCATGCGTAAGCAGTGGCAGGCGCTTCTCAACCCACGGGTGGACATCGACACCGGCCTCGAGCCGGTACGGAAATCGGTGGAAGAATGGCGCAAGCTGCTGCCAGTGGAGAGCTACGAGGTCTTGTTCGAAGAAGACACCGAGGAGCCTTACTCCAATCACCTCAATCAGGAAAAACGCGACGGCGTTTATGTGTGCCGCGCGTGCTCACTGCCCCTGTTCACCTCGGCCATGAAGTACGACAGCGGCACCGGATGGCCGAGCTTCTTTGCGAGCATCCCGGATCATCTCGCGACCAAGGAAGACAACCTGCTGTGGATTCCGCGCACCGAGTATCACTGCGTGCGTTGCGGGGGACACCAAGGGCATGTCTTTGATGACGGTCCCCCTCCCACCCGCGAGCGTTGGTGCAACAACGGGCTCGCGCTGCGCTTCATCGCACTGAAGTAAATCCTCAGTCTGCATCCAGCGCGAACAGCGGAACGCCAGCCCGCCGCGCAAGATATACGCCAGATCCCATACGCTGAAATGCCGGTTTGAGGCGGTCGCGGTACCACTTCGCAGGTCGTTTGTAGACCGCACTGTCGGTGCGGGACTGATCACAATTCTGCTCCCAGTCCTCCCGCGTCAAGGCCATGAAGAAGAGCATGCCCCGGCACAGTTCCGAGATGTTCTGCAGGGCACGCGCAGCATCCTGATTGTCGAGATACTGGATCACATCGTGGCAGACCACGAGGTCGTAAGGCCGCGCATCGTGGAACTCGGTGATGGAGGATTTGCGCCAACCATAGCGCGCGCAGGCATAGTCGCTCACCTCCACGCCCACCGCGCGGGTACCTGGGAAGACCGCATCCAAAGCCCGCAGGAAATAACCGGCACCCGCACCGAGATCAAGAATGCGCTTGACCTTGAGGTCATGCAGGGCCGCGTGGGACGCCAGCAGACGGGCCCGTGCGAGATAGTCGAGCGGCGCTACTGCCCGGGTGCGCTTGGAGAAATAAAAGCGCTGGAAATAACTTTCATCAAATCTGGTGGCGGGATCTGTCGTCGCTGACGCACGCGGCGCGGCTTTGTCAGCCACGGAAAGTGTCCTTGCGAGCCCGGGTCGCACCGAAGACGTCCACGAGGTCCCGCCCCGCCAGTGCAAGCGTGGCCTGAAGTTCGGGGCTGTCCGGACGCAGGAAGGGGTTGGTTGCCCATTCATCTGCAAGCGTTGAGGGGACTGTCGGCTGACCCGCGGCACGACGGGCATCCACGT
>JBDLQR010000149.1:0-4224 GCA_039800485.1 Pseudomonadota bacterium | reverse complement strand
CTTCATCACCGAGGCACGCCACACGGAAAAGCTGACGGCGATTCCGGAAGCCACGGGTGGACTCAAGCTCAAGCTCTGCGTGGACGCAGCGCCGGATGGGTGGACACATTACGAAACCGCCGTCGCTGCCGCTTCAGGCGAATTCCAGGCGGCAGACACCGCGCCTGAGGACGATGCCCTCTGTTACTTCACATCCGGCACCACCGGCTATCCCAAGATGGCGATCCAGACCCAGGGTTATGGACTCGCCCACCAGATCACCGGGCGGTACTGGCTCGATCTGACGCCAGAGGATTTGCACTGGAACCTCAGTGACACCGGCTGGGCCAAGGCCGCCTGGAGCAGTTATTTCGCACCACTCAACTGTGGAGCCACGCTGTTCATCCACCACAGCGAAACCTTCGATCCGAAGCGCACGCTCGAATTGCTCGCCCGGCATCCCATCACGACATTCTGCGGTGCGCCCACCATTTTCCGCATGCTGGTTCTGCAGGATCTCCAGCACTACAGGTTTCCGCATCTGCGGCATGTGGTGGGGGCTGGAGAACCACTCAATCCCGAAGTCATCGAAACCTGGAAGAACGCCACAGGTCTCGTGATTCGTGATGGCTACGGTCAGACGGAATCAATCCTGCTCTGCGCAAGCTTCCCCTGTCTTGAGCCGCGATTCGGCTCCATGGGCAAGCCTTCGCCCGGGATCACGCTGGCGGTCATCGACGATGAAGGTGTTGAATTGCCGCACGGGCGGGAAGGTGACGTTGCCGTGCGCGTGGAACCCCAGTGGCCGCCCGGCCTCTTCAAGGAGTACCGCGGGGACGAGGAAAAAACCCGCCGTTGCTTCCGTCATGGCTGGTATCTCACGGGCGATCGGGCCTACATGGATGCCGATGGTTATTTCTGGTTTGTGGGCCGGGCAGACGATGTGATCAACTCTGCCGGCTATCGCATCGGACCCTTCGAAGTGGAGAGCGCATTGCTGGAACATCCTGCGGTGGCTGAGTCCGCCGTCGTCTCCAGCCCTGATGAGATGCGGGGTGAAGTGGTCAAGGCCTTCGTGGTGCTCAAACCCGGGTTTGCTGCGGATGAGGCCCTGGTGAAGGCGCTGCAGGAACACGTGAAGACCGTCACTGCTCCCTACAAATACCCGCGCAAGATTGAATTCGTGACCGCGCTGCCCAAGACGGTCAGCGGCAAGATTCGCCGAGTGGAGCTGCGTGACCGGGAATGGCACCCAGGGTGAGCGCACAGGCATGAGCGACCAGCGCGCTGCGCTGGTGACGATGGTGGTGAGTTCCTTCGCACTGCCGTTGATGCTCTCGGCGGTGAACGTGGCCCTGCCTTCGGTAGCCCAGGCCCTGCACATGGATGCTGTGGCGCTCAGCTGGGTGCAGCTCATTTTTCTCACCTGCAGTGCGGCGACTGTCCTGTCTTTCGGCAGGCTGGCCGATCTTCTTGGCCGCAAGCGGGTTTTCGTGTGGGGGATCCGGACCTTGCTGGTGTCCTCCCTGCTTGCGGCATTTGCACGGAGCGCCGAATGGCTGCTGTTTGCACGCGCAATCCAGGGCTTCAGCGCGGCCATGGTCTACTCGACTCACATCGCCATCCTGACCTCCGTCTATCCGCCGGAGCAGCGTGGCAAGGCAATTGGGACCTTGGTGGCCGCAGTCTACTTCGGCCTCACCTGCGGGCCGCTGCTCGGCGGCTGGTTGATTCAGACCTGGGGCTGGCAGGCAGCGTTTCTCGCGCATCTGCCATTGACGCTGCTGGTGCTGCTGTTTGGTGTGCGGCGCTTGCGCGGCGAGTGGCGCGCCGACTCACCGGGCCGCTTCGACCGGGCCGGGGCCCTGCTCTACGGCGGTTCCATCGTGCTGCTGATGTGGGGCGGTACGCATCTTCCCGGCTTTGTCGGGCTCTGCAGTCTGGGCGGTGGCGCAGTGGGACTCATCGCGTTCTTTCGTCACCAGCATGGGCGCCAGGATCCGCTGCTGGATGTGCGACTGTTCTACACCAATCGGGTGTTTGCGCTGTCTTCCCTAGCTTCGCTGCTGATGTACGCCACCACGTACTCCACGCTGGTGCTGGTGAGTCTGTACCTTCAGTACCTGAAAGCACTTACCCCCATGCAGGCGGGGCTGGTCATGCTCGCACAGCCGTCCGTGTCAGCCGTGCTTTCCCCTGTAGCCGGGCGATTGTCGGATCGTACCGAGCCGCGGGTCATTGCGAGCCTCGGAGTTGCCATCACGGGGCTCGGCCTGTGGCTGCTCTCTACCCTGTCCGCAAGCTCCGCGCTGTGGGAAGCAATCGCCTGTCTGCTGGCCACCGGGCTCGGGTTCAGCCTTTTCTCCTCCCCCAATGCCAATGCCATCATGAGTGGTGTCCCGCGCAGCCTTTACGGCACGGCGGGTGGCGTGGTGGCGACCATGCGTATTCTTGGCCAGCTTGCGAGCATGGGCCTGGTGGCCATGGTCTTTGCGCTGACGATGGGGCGGGTAGAGATCACACCAGCCACCTACCCTGCACTTGAGCGGGCGCTGGAAACGAGCTTTCTTGTGGGGGCGTTGATCTGCCTGCTGGCGCTGGCGTGTTCACTGGCGCGAGGGCGCCTGCACACCACCGCCTAAACCCATTGCAGGGTACGTTTTCCGTGCTGAAAACTCAGGAAGGCACTGCGATGTGTCGCGGGAGCTGCCAGATACTGCTGCAGGGACTGCAGCATGAGGAGGGTCACCGGCATCACTTCCAGAGTCTCCACCTGCGAGAAAGGGACCCAGCGCAGATCGCTCAGCTCCGAATCACCCCCCAGTTCGCCGTGCGCATGGCGCGCATCGGCAGCAAAGAAACGCGCATGAAAGCGGATGGGCTGCACACTGGGTGTGATGGCTCGCCCGAGGTATACGAGCGTGTCCAGCGCGGGTGCAAAGCCTCGCTCCCGCATGGTCGCCCATGAGGGATGGGTGGCGAGACCGTGATCACCTGGCGCCCCCACGATGAGTCCCGACTCCTCGAAGATTTCCCGGATGGCAGCAAGCGCGAGCGCCCGGGCTCGAACCTGCGAGTCGCCCACTGCAAGTCTTGACGGGATATGCGGGGCAAGCGGTGTGAGCGGGCGGACTGCACTGTCTGCGCGTTCCAGACGGCCACCGGGGAAGACATAGACCCCGGGCTTGAATTTCGCCTTGTCGCTCCTGCGACCCATCACCACCTCCGGACCCTGCCGTCCGTCGCGGTAGACGAGCAGGGTGGCGGCGTCCTCGGGACGCACTGGCCGCGGGCGCTCCGGCATGGTCTTCAGAGCACCGCGCAGACTGCTTCGATGAAGTAGTCGATGTTCTGCTGGCTGATTCCCGCCACGTTGATTCGACTCGAATCCACCATGTAGATGCTGTACTCGCTCTGCAGGCGATGTACCTGTGCCTTGTCCAGTCCGAGGAAGGAGAACATGCCTCGCTGGGCCGGGATGAAATCGAAACGACCGTGGCCCAGATGCGCGCGGAACTTCTCTGCCAGCTGCGAGCGCAGGCCGTTGATGCGGTCGCGCATCGCGGTGAGTTCGGTGTCCCATTCCTCACGCAGGCTGGCGTCGGCGAGAATGCGTCCCGTCAGCGCGGCGCCATAGTTCGGGGGCATGGAGTAGATGCCGCGCGCGACATTCTGGATATGCACATGGGCAACGTCTGCCTCGGCCACATTGGGTGAAATGATCGTCAATGCACCCACGCGCTCGCGATACAGGCCAAAGTTCTTGGAGCAGGAACTCGCGACGAGGAGTTCGGGCACGCTGGCCGCCATCTTGCGTACGCCATAGGCGTCTTCCGTGAGGCCGATCCCAAGACCAAGGTAGGCAAGATCGATGAACGGCGTGAAACCTTGCTTGAGTGCGATGGCGGCCACTTCATCCCACTGCGCGGGCGCGAGATCAACGCCGCAAGGGTTGTGGCAGCAGCCATGCAGCAGGACCAGGTCACCTGCGCCGATTTTCCCGAAGGCCTCGCACATGGCATCAAACTTCATGCCCTGGCTGGCTGCGTCGTAGTAGGGATAGATGCGGATCTCGAGGCCCGCATTGCCGAGCAGTGGCACATGATTGGCCCAGGTCGGATCGCTTACCCAGAGGGTGGCACCGGGCTTGGCCCTGTTGATCAGCTCGGCGCCCACGCGCAGCGCCCCGCAGCCTCCGGGCGCCTGCACCGTGCGCGCCCGGTTGTCCCGCGCAGGCCCGCAGTC
>JBDLQR010000148.1:0-4123 GCA_039800485.1 Pseudomonadota bacterium | reverse complement strand
GCGCCACTCTTTCCGATGGCTCTCTTCCTGGAGGATGAGAGCCATCGGAAAGAGTGGCGCGAGGTCATCCGGCCCGACGGGCTGCAGGGTGCCGGGATGCAGAACAGCCGGTGCCGGCTGCGGCAAATCGGCCTGAATGTTGTACCAGGCTTTGGGAATGCGATCTTCAGGCAGGAGATACTTGGTTGATTCGGTCATGGCAGGTCAATGAAGAGGAATTGCGGTCAGATCATGGTCGTCCGACCCGGTCACCCGCACCTGGACGAACTGCCCAGGCTTGAACAGCGCTGCCTTCTCATCCGCAGGCAGCCGAATGCGCACGAGCCCATCGATCTCCGGGGCGTCTGCCGAAGATCGGGCAAGAGCCCAGCCAGACTCCAGGGTATCGATCAGCACACGACGCTCCCGACCCACCTGGCCAGCCAAGCGCGCGCGACTGATCGCGGATTGCACCTGCATCACCTCCGCACGGCGGGCTTCGCGTTCGGTGTCGGGCAAGGCGCCGTCCAGGTCGTTGGCGCTGGCCCCTTCCACTGGCGAATAGGCAAAGCAACCCACGCGGTCGAGCTGGGCCTCGCGCAGGAAGTCCAGGAGGGCCTGGAACTGCGTTTCGGTTTCACCAGGGAATCCCGCGATAAACGTGCTGCGCAGCGTGAGGTCGGGGACCTGCGAACGCCAGGCCTGGATCCGCTCCAGATGGCGTTCCCCACAGGCCGGACGCTTCATGCGCCGCAGGACTTCGGGGTGGGCGTGCTGTAGGGGGATGTCCAGATAGGGCAGCACCAGCCCATCAGCCATCAGGGGCATCACTTCATCGACATGCGGGTAGGGATAGACATAGTGCAGCCTGACCCAGGCATCGAACTCTCGGGCCGCCAGACCCAGCTCGCGGCACAGCTCGGTCATGCGGGACCGCACCGGGCGCCCGTCAACGAAATCCGTCCTGTATTTCAGGTCGACGCCATACGCGCTGGTGTCTTGGGACACCACCAGCAGCTCCTTGACCCCGGACTTGAACAAGGCCCGCGCCTCGCGGAGCACCTCCCCGATGGGCCGACTGACCAGATCTCCGCGCATTGCGGGAATGATGCAAAAGCTGCATCGATGGTTACAGCCCTCTGAGATCTTGAGGTAAGCGTAGTGACGTGGCGTGAGCTTGATGCCCCCCGGCGGTAAGAGATCGAAGCGCGGGTCATGCGGACGCGGCAGATGCTGGTGGACATGCTGCATCACCTCTTCCAGGGCGTGCGGACCCGTCACGGCCAGCACCGAAGGGTGCATCTCCCGCACCAGAGAATCACCCTGCTCGCCCGCCTTGGCGCCCAGGCAGCCGGTCACGATCACCCGCCCATTTTCCTGCAGTGCCTCGCCGATGGCCTCAAGCGATTCCTGAACCGCCGCATCAATGAAACCGCAGGTATTGACGATGACGAGGTCGGCACCCTCATAGGTCGGCGAGACCTGATAGCCCTCGGCCCTCAGCTGGGTCAGGATGCGCTCAGAGTCGACCAGCGCCTTCGGACATCCCAGGGAGACAAATCCGACCCGCGCAGACGACCCCGCTTGGGCTTGTACGCGGCGCCGTGCGGCGAAGGCCGGGCGGCGAAACTCCTTGACCGGCACGGCGTCAGACCGGGTTCTTACGGCCGCTGGCGGCCGGCGATTCCGTTGGTCGCGTCGTGCCGTTCGCCGGGGAGGCGCCGGGAGCCATGCCCGTCGCAGCCGGGAAGGGAAAGCCGGGCCACATGCTGCGCGCCTGGTGCTGCATTTGCTCCTGCATCTGGACGAACATCTGTTTGGACTGATCGATGTAGTGGGACATCATGCCCTGCACCATCGGCGCCTGGACCTGCATGAACTGGGTCCAGAGTTCGGGATTGGTGGGCAGGGCATTGCCCTCGTAGTAGCTTCGAGACTGCTCGTGAAACTTGCTCTGGATCTCGAGAAAGGCCTGCATGGTCTTTTCAAGGTATGCGCCCATCATGCCCTGCATGGCATCCCCATAAAAGCGGATGATCTGCGACAGCATCTGGGCGGAAAACAGCGGCGAGCCGCCGGCTTCTTCCTCAAGGATGATCTGCAAAAGGATGCTTCGGGTCAGGTCCTCATCGGTCTTGGCATCGACGACCTTGAAGATCGCACTGTCGAGCACGAGTTGCTTGACATCCGACAGCGTGATGTAAGCGCTGGTGAAGGTGTCATAAAGCCGCCGATTGGGGTATTTCTTGATGATACGAACAGATGCTGCCATTTGATACAACTCCGGATTGACACTGACCCGATGGATCAGCCCATGTGCAGGCCACCGTTGCAGGAGAAGTCTGCCCCGGTGGTAAAGCCAGCGTCGTCGGTGGCAAGCCAGCCGCAGATCGAGCCGATTTCTTCGGCCCGACCGAGGCGACGCACCGGGATGGTCTGAATGATCTTCTCGCGGACGTCTTCACGGACCGCCATCACCATGTCAGTGGCGATGTAGCCCGGCGACACGGTGTTGACCGTCACACCCTTGTTTGCGACCTCCTGGGCCAAAGCCATGGTGAATCCGTGCATGCCCGCCTTGGCCGCCGAGTAGTTGGTCTGGCCAAACTGCCCCTTCTCGCCATTGACCGACGAGATATTGATGATGCGGCCCCAGCCCTTGTCGAGCATGCCGTCAATCACCTGCTTGGTGACGCAAAACAGGCTGTTCAGGTTGGTATTGATGACCGCATTCCAGTCATCCAGCGACATTTTGCGAAACACGCCATCCCGGGTGATTCCCGCATTGTTCACGAGGATGTCCGGATTGCCGTGCTCGGCTTTGACTCGATCAAATGCGGCCTTGGTGGACTCCCAGTCGGAGACATTACCCACCGACGCAAAGAAGCTGTAGCCCTCCGCTTTTTGTTCGGCGATCCACTTCGCATGGTCACGGGTCGGACCGCACCCTGCGATCACCGTATAGCCCATGTCATGAAAGCGGCGACAAATCGCCGTCCCGATGCCCCCCATCCCGCCGGTCACGTAGGCCAGTTTGCTCATGTCCGAATCTCCTAGAAACCCCGATCGGGGTGGATTGCATGCCCCGAAGGGCCAGATGATGCGACCAGCCGATCAGACCGTCGCTTGGGAAAAGCACAGCGGGATCAGCCCGCGGCCTTGACCTTGACGTAAGCCCCAGGGGCCGGCTCAAGTGGCCTGTGTTCGGAGTCGCCTAAATTCGCGGGCGCCTTGCGCGAGCCACCCTTGAATGAGTCCAGCCAGTCGGCCCAATCGGTCCACCAACTGCCCGGCATCTCGCGGGCCCCCTCCAACCAGTGCTCGGGGTCAGACGGGAGCGCGTCATTGCGCCAGAAGCTACGCTTGTTTTTGGACACCGGATTGATTGCCCCAGCAATATGACCACTGGCACCCAGCACAAACCGGACGTCGTTCGAGAGCACGCGGGTGGAGCCGTAAGAGGCCCGCCAGGGCACGATGTGGTCTTCGCGAGCCGCGAAAATGTAGGTGGGTACGTCGATGCGCCGCAGGTCGATCGGTTCACCGACGCAGGTCAGTGCATCAGGAATCCGCAGGGCATTCTCGAGATACATGTGCCTCAGGTACCAGCAGTACAAGGGCCCGGGCAAGTTGGTGCCATCGGCGTTCCAAAACAGGAGATCGAAGGCCGGCGGGGCCTCTCCCTTGAGGTAGTTCGACACCACGTAGTTCCAGACCAAATCGTTTGGGCGAAGGAAAGAAAAGGTGGTCCCGAGATCATGGGCAGTCATGAGACCGGACTCACCAATGGTCTGCTCGCGCCACGCCACCTGAACCGGGTCAATGAAGACGCCGAGCGCCCCAGGCTCGGAGAAATCGAGCAAGGTGGTCATCAGGGTAAGCGAAGCCACAGGATGCTCGCCACGGGCCGCCAGAGCGGCCAAAGCCGTCGCCAGGATCGTGCCACCCACACAGAACCCCAGGACATTGATCGTTTCAGCCCGGGCGATGCGCTGCACCTCGTGGATCGGGGCGATGACGCCCTGCTCGATGTAGTCATCCCAGGTCATGCGGTCGTGTTCGCGCTGGGCGTTGATCCAGGACACGAGGAACACGGTATGACCACGGGCGACCGCATGGGCCACGAAGGAGTTGTCCGGCTGCA
>JBDLQR010000147.1:0-5620 GCA_039800485.1 Pseudomonadota bacterium | reverse complement strand
CGACCAAGATACCGAGCCAAGCCTGTTGGTTCAGTGCAAGGCCTGGTCCACGCAGCGTGTCGGAGTGCGCCCCGTAAGAGAATTTCTGGGCGTCTTGACCCATGAAAAAATCAGTAAAGGTTTCTACATCACATGTGGAGAGTTCACGCCGGAGGCTCGCGCGCTGGCACTCAACCACGGGATCATTCTTATCGACGGAGAAATGTTTCTGACAATGCTCGATGGTCTGCCCGATGAGCCAAAGATGCGGTTACTCGCGCTAGCGACCGAAGGTGAGTACACCACCCCCTCTTGCCCATCCTGCGGAATCCCCATGATCAGGCGCACGAGTCGGAAGGGAGTTTTTTGGGGCTGCGGCAACTATCCGCGCTGCCGCCAAATCCTCCGGGCCCGCCGGGCCACGCACCCACCGTAACCGCAACCCCCTTGCGAGGAAAGCTCGGGCGAGTGAACATCCCTCCATGGACGAGCAATTCGAAACCCGCACGATTATCCCGCCTGCTGCACTGAAGCCCCTGCTGACGCGGCGTACATGGCCCTCTGTCCTGCGTCTCGGTCTTCATCTGCTGTCCTTCGTGGGACTTGCAGCGGCCCTCACGCTGAACGCCACCACCTTCTGGGTCGCGCTGCCGCTTGCGATCGCGCTGGCCTGGGTGTGGAGCAGCCTCTTCGCGCCGTTTCACGAATGCACGCACAGAACTGCCTTTCGCAGCCCGGCGGGCAACCGCCTTGGCGCGTGGCTCACGGGCGTCCCCTTCGGCATGGCGCCGTCCGTCTATCGCAGCTTCCATTTCGAACACCATCGCCACACGCAGGATCTGGCACGTGATCCCGAGCTGCTCGATCCCCGTTACGCGCAGTGGCCAGATTCACGCCTCACCTGGCTGATTGCCAACAGTGGCTATGGCTTGATGATGCTGAAGATCCGGCCCCTGCTCGGATTTGCTTTCAAGCACAGGTCGCGCTGGGCTGAATTTGCGCCTTGGTCAAGCCAGGTGACGGAGCCGGAACAACTGGTCAGAGAGTGCCGCATCCTGTGCGCGTGCTGGGCAAGCCTGCTGTTGGTGACGGCCCTGCTGCCGGGAGGACTCTGGTGGTGGTTTGCGGCGTGGTTCACGCATGTGTTCCAGACCTTGTGGGTAGCGGCAGAACATTCGGGCCTGCCACATGACGGCAGCATCCTGCGCCGGACCAGGACGGTTCAATCCAATGCTTTCGTGCGCTTCTGGCTGTGGAACATGAATTTCCATGCTGAACACCATGGGTGGCCGGCAATCCCTTGGCACATGCTGCCAAAGACGCATGCGCTGGTTGCTACGCACCTGGAATCCAATGTGCACAGCTACACGGCACTGCAGTCCAATATCTTTCACGGCCGCGACTTGCCGACGGGGGATCCCCGTCCTGCCGCGACCGGCTGAACATCCTGAAATTACCAAGGGAGATTCAAGGTGCACGTAGACGAGCAGTTGAATGATCCCGCGTTTTTCGCGACCGACGCCTACTACGGACTCTTCGATCGCATGCGCCGGGATGACCCTGTGCACTGGACCACAAGCCCCGATGGTCGCGGCTACTGGTCGATATTCCGGCATGCGGACATGAAGCGCATGTTGAACGAGCCGGAGCTCTTCAGCTCCGAACGTGAGGGCGTGATGCCGGTCATCGACACTGCGATGGCTGAAATCGCGCATGAGGCGATGGGCGTTGGTGAGAATGTGCTCACGATCGATCCGCCGCGCCACGGCGAATACCGGAAAGTGATGTCCGCCCCCTTCCTGCCCAAGGCACTGGCTGACGGGGAAACCCGGACCCACCGGCTCATCTCGGAAATCTTCGATGATCTGCCGTCACACGGCGAGATTGACCTGGTTGGAGACCTGGCGGTCAGGATCCCGATGGCCGTCATTTGCGACATTCTGGAACTGCCCCGGACGGATTGGGAAACGTTGCTGACGTGGGGCAAGATGGCCATCGGCGGCACTGACCCGGAGTACATGCAGGGCACCGCGGCCGAAACCGTGATCAGCGGCTTCCGCAAGCTCTATCACTACAGTGCGAGCCTGGCGGACCAACGCCGTGGGTGTCCGATGTCGGACCCCATCAGCCTGATGGCCAATGCAGAAATCAACGGTTGCCCGATGGCGCACTCGCAGGTGGCGCACAATGGGGTGCAGTTGATGCTGGCCGGTTTTGAAACCACGCGAAATGCTTTTTCGGGTGGTGTGCTCGCACTCTTGCAAAATCCCGCGCAAATGGCGTTGTTGCGGGAAGATCCGAAACGGTTGCGTCTCGCCGTGGAAGAGTTTGTGCGCTGGTCCGACCCGGTGATCTCACTGATGCGGACCGCAACCCGGGACACGGAACTCGGGGGTCAAACGATCCGCGCCGGCGAGCGCCTGCTGATGTGGTTTCCTTCCGCAAACCGGGACGAAGAAGTCTTCGCCCACCCCTACACCTTTGACGTCACACGTCACCCCAACCTGCATCTGGGATTTGGGGCAGGTCCTCATTTCTGCCTGGGTGGGCCGCTCGCCAAGACTGAGATCAGGCTGGCGATGGAGGAGCTGATCAAACGCTACGTCGGGATAGAGATCACCGGCCCGGTGGAACGCGTGCAATCCAGCTTCGTTGGAGGGTTGAAGCATCTTCCTGTGCGCCTGATTCCACACGCCTGACCCCCATGCCTGCCCCCCGGCGTGGTGGCCCCGCACCAGGTCGCCATCCCGCGCCGCGGCCGCATAAAATGTCATCTCGGCTTCCATTTCGTCTGCAAGACTGAGGCCGCCCTCCCAGAAAAATCGGAGCAACTGACGTGCCTTCCCGTCTCCAAGTCGGGCTTGCGACCCTGTTCGCCCTTCTCCCTTTGCCTGCCCTGGCCGGGGATACCTTCGATGCCCAGGAGCACCTCGGCCGCATCTACGCCAATGAATCCAACCCGGTGATTCAGGAGGCATGGCTGCTGGGACGCTACCACGGCCAATGGCATTGGGCCGATGGCAGTGCCGGAGAAGATGACGGCTACGAGGACCGGCGCTACCGCATGGGGGGGCAGGCCCGGCTCTTCGAGCGCCTGACGCTGCATGCCCAGATGGTCAGCGGCAGCGACTTCGAGCCTTTCTACAACGGCTTCACTGAATTATGGGCAGCCTGGAGATTCAGTGACGCGCTGGTGCTGACCGTGGGACAGCAGAAACACCGGTTTACCCATGACCTCAATGTCTCCAGCCGTTACATCAACTATCTCGAGCGCAGCATGCTCACCAATATGTTCGGTGCGGACTACACACCGGCCGTGACGTTGTCCGGGAGAACGACTCGCTGGAGCTGGTACGGTGGCGTTTTTTCCAACAAGACCGGCCGCGACATGGAGGACGCCTTTACCAATCTTGACTCTGGCTATTCTCTGCTCGGCACAGTCACTTGCGACATGACCGATCACTTCGGGACGGACAGCGCTTTTCTCAACATGTCCTTCGTTCACAGCGACGCCAACGACGAGGCAACCAATCTCAACCGCTTTGATCAAGGCCTCGCTTCCGCATTGATCCTGACGGAAGGCCCCCTGTCTCTGGTGACTGAAGTCACAGCAGGACTTGGCGCGGACGAAGGAGATGCGTTTGGTCTGAATCTCCAGCCCGGAGTGTTCCTGACGCGGCGTGTGCAGGCAGTGGCCCGCTATCAGATTGCCGGCAGCAACGAGGCCCGAGGTCTGGTCGCCCAGCGTCGCTACGAGCGGGAAGCAGGCCTCTCGAGTGGTGATCTCTATCAGGCCGGGTATGCGGGGCTCAATTTTCATTTCTTCGAACACCGCATCAAGCTCATGACCGGCATCGAATACGCCACCCTGGACGGAGAACATTGCTGGACAGGCTCGGTCGCGATCCGGTTCTTTTTCGGGCCGCACTCCAAGGGCCCGTTCCCGATGGCGCAGATGCTGGACCCTGCCTTCGACTAGAAACTCCGATTCGACCACCCGGCAATCCCGGTTGGGGAGGCCAGTACCACTGCCGCTTCATGCTCGCTGTCCAGCGGCAGTCGCCAGCACTGCCAACTTCGGCCACCCTCTGGGTCCATCACCGATGTGAGCATCCCGGGCATGGCCTGCGCCGCCTCATGCAGGTCGAGCTGTTCCAGGGGATAGCTGAGGCCGGCACCAAGGGCCTTGATCCAGGCTTCCTTGCAGGTCCAGGTACGATAGAAGAACTCGACCGACTGGCGACCCGGGCTTGCGTTCAGGATTTCGCGCTCGCGGAGGGAGAATACACGTGCAGCCAGTGCACTCAGATCGCGCTGGTCCTCGATACGTTCCACATCCACGCCCACTGCGCCGAGCGAAGACAGTGCTACCAGAACCCAATTTCCCGAATGGGAAAGATTGAATTCGAGTCCTGCCGCATGCTGCGCGTGCAGACCCGGCTTGCCATGTTCGCCCTGGACCCAGTTGAGCGTCGCAGGAGGGACATCCAAGGCCTGACCGACCAGGCGGCGCAGCGCGGCCCGCCCCGTGATGAAACGGGCAACATCTGCAGACTGGCGGTAGGCCGCAGCACGGGTCAGCTCTGAAGCATCGAGCAGGGTGCGTGAACGTTCGAGCGCCGCACCCTGTTCAGTCTCGAAGGCATGTACCGTCAAGCCCGGCAGGGGCCTGAATATCCGCTGGGCACCCTCGGTCATGGGACGGGCAGCGCACCCAGGCGGGCCGCGAGCCGCTCGGCGAGCAGCGCGACGTTGGGGGACTTCACGATCTGCGCATGATCGCCCGGCAGCAAGTGCGCCTCAAACGGTCCACCGGTGAGCGAAGCCCAGCCCAGATTCGGGTCGCTCGCCTCGCGTTTCGAGACTTCGGTCAGAAAAAGGTCCACGCGCCCGCGATACATCTCCGGGCGGTAGGCAGCATGTGCCCACCAATGCGCGGCAGCAACATCCGGAAATCCGCCTGGCGGTTCAATCCCGAGCCAGTGACACAAACCGTGCAAGGCACGAGTGAAGCCTGACCCTTGGTGAAGCCTGCGCGCGCCTGACGCGCTCTTGCCGGTTCCCGCAGGGAGACGATGAATACCCGGTGCGTATGTGTCGACCAGACCAAGCAGTTCAACTTGCCTGCCCTTCGCCTCGAGCTGACGCGCAATTTCCCAGGCCACCACTCCGCCACTGGAATAACCGACGATCCTGCAGGGCCCGTCCGGCCAAACCTGGTTCAAGGCGTCAACGCAGTCGGCGGCGATCGCAGCCACGCTGCTACGGGGTTTTTCCAGGCCTTCCAGACCACGCGCCTGCAAACCGTAAACCGGCACGCTCTGGGGCAAGGCACGCGCCAGCGGGAAATAGTGGAAAAGATTGCCACCAATGGTGTGTACGCAAAAAAGTGGCGGGGAATCTCCGCTCTGGCGGAGCGGCACCAACACCGGCCAGGGGCTTGGGTCGCTGCGATCCCTCAGACGTCGGGCAACGCCACGAATGGATCCTCCATCCAGCCACAGAATATCGAGTGGCAGTCGCACACCGAAAGCATGCTCGATGGCATCGATGATCCGTACAGCCAGCAAGGAGTGCCCACCGAGTTCGAGGAAGGCAGCATCGAGGTCAACGTCCTGGCGTTGAAGAAACGTCTGCCACA
>JBDLQR010000146.1:0-3233 GCA_039800485.1 Pseudomonadota bacterium | reverse complement strand
CCACCGCCGTGATGGTCACCATGCCCCACCGATGTTCACGCGCCAATGCGGCTACGCACGGCGCTGCGATGCGCTGGATGGCCTCAGCGATGCGCAGGTTGCGCCCATACTCCTTGGGCATCGCGCCTAGTCCCGCCACATCAGGAACGGGGCCGGGCCGGCTCCCTGCGCACCAGAACTCATGCCGTGCGGGCCACCATGGTCCGCTCGTAGACTTCGATCTGGTCTCCGGGCTTCACATCGTTGTAGTTCTTCACGCCGATACCGCATTCGATGCCCGCCTTGACCTCGTTCACATCGTCCTTGAACCGGCGCAGGGATTCGAGCTCGCCCTCATAGATCACGACGTTGTCGCGCAACACGCGGATCGGGTTGTTGCGCTTCACGACGCCGTTGGACACGATGCATCCCGCAATCGCACCCAGCTTGGAGGAGCGGAACACATCCCGCACCTGGGCCACGCCGAGGATGGTCTCGCGCATCTCGGGCGCCAGCATGCCGGTCACGGCCGCTTTCACGTCGTCGATCACGTCGTAAATCACGCTGTAGTAGCGCAGGTCGATACCTTCCTCATCCACCAGGCGCCGTGCCGCACTGTCAGCACGGACATTGAAGCCCACCATGAAAGCGCGGGAAGCGAACGCCAGATTGACATCCGATTCGTTGATTCCGCCCACACCACTGGAAATGACCTCGACCTTGACCTCGTCGTTGCTGAGCCGCACCAGCGCCTCGCTGAGCGCCTCGGCAGAGCCCTGCACGTCGGCCTTGATGAGGATCTTGAGGCTCGCGGTCTCGCCTTCTTTCATCTGGGAGAACACGTTCTCCAGCTTGGCGGCCTGCTGGCGGGCCAGCTTGGTCTCGCGATCCTTCTCCTGACGGAAAATCGCGATCTCGCGCGCCTTGCGTTCATCATCCACCACGGTGGCCTCATCGCCCGCATTGGGCGTGCCGGACAGGCCGAGCACTTCCACCGGTTCTGCGGGGCCTGCGCGATCAACCGTCTTGCCGGCGGCATCCACCATGGCACGCACGCGACCGAACTCTGTCCCTGTGAGGAGTACATCGCCGCGTCGGAGCTCACCCCGCTGGACCAGTACTGTCGCCACCGGGCCTCTTCCGCGGTCGAGCCGCGATTCGATCACCACGCCCTTGGCCGGGCCGTTCTGGCTTGCCCTGAGTTCCAGCACTTCCGCCTGCAGCGAAATGGCCTCCAGCAGTTGTTCAACGCCCTGCCCCGTCTTGGCGGAGACCGGGACGAACTGGGTATCGCCACCCCAGTCTTCGGCGATGACATTGCGTATCGACAATTCCTGCTTGATGCGCTCCGGATCGGCGCCGTTCTTGTCGATCTTGTTGACCGCGACAATCATGGGGACGCTGCCGGCCTTGGCATGCTTGATCGCTTCTTCCGTCTGCGGCATCACACCGTCGTCCGCAGCGACCACCAGGATCACGATGTCAGTGACCTTGGCGCCGCGCGCACGCATGGCGGTGAAGGCTTCATGGCCCGGCGTATCCAGGAATGTGATGCGGCCATGCGGCGTATCGACCTGATAGGCGCCGATGTGCTGCGTGATTGCACCGGCTTCACCGGCCGCCACCTGGGCCTGACGGATGTAATCGAGCAATGAGGTCTTGCCGTGATCGACGTGGCCCATGATGGTCACGATGGGTGCGCGGGGTTCGAGATCCGCTTCGGAGCTGCCGTCTTCGAGCAGTTCGGCCTCGATGGCATCGGCACGCGTGAGCTTGGCCTTGTGTCCCATCTCCTCGACCACGATGGCCGCGGTGTCCTGATCAATCATCTGGTTGATGGTGACCATGGTGCCCAGGGTCATCATCGCCTTGATGACTTCGGCCGCCTTGACCGACATTTTCTGGGCAAGCTCGGCGACCGTGATGCTCTCCGGAATCACGACCTCCCGAATGACGGGCGCAGTAGGCCGTTCAAAACCATGCTTGCCACCCCCCATGGGGGTTACGGGGCGCCGGGTGGGTAGCTGTTTCTTCTTGCGCTTGCCTGATTTGTCGCTGGCAACGTGCAGTTCCCTGCGGCCGCTGCCTCGCGTATCACGTTCTCCTCCGCGCGGCTCCTGGCGCTGACCGTGCTCGGGGCGTCGCGCCGGGGCCTGGACGGGTGCCTGCACCGGAGCGACCACGGGCGGAGCCTGGGATGCGACTTCCTGTTCCACTGCCTGGGCGACGATGGCTTCAAGATCGGTCGGCGGCAGCACAGGTTCCGCTTGCGCCTGGGCCTCTGCCACGGTTTCGACGCCAGAGATTTCCGGCTCAGCGGACTCCGTCGGTGGCACGACCGCCGCGGGGTCCGGGGGATTGAGGGCTTCTGCCTCCAATCGCTTCTGTTCGATCTCGGCCGCTTCCTTCTCCAGGCGCGCGGCTTCTTCCTCGGCGACGACACTGCGTTTGACGTAGGTCTTCTTGCGCCGGATCTCGACGGCCACGGTCTTGGCCGCGGTCGGCTTGGCGGCGAGCCCGAGCCGGCCCGTCTTTGCCTTGTCGGCAGGGATCTTCAGCTCGCTGACGGTTTTCCGTCGCAGGGTGATCTTGCTGGGCTCGGGTGCGGCCTCGTCCTTGCCGTGCAAACGCCTCAGGTAGGTATAAAGCTGGGTCTTTTCAGCCTCATTGATGACGTCGGCGGGCTTCTTGTCAGCAAGGCCGGCCTCGCCCAACTGGGCAATGAGGCGATCAACCGGAACGCCAATGGTATTCGCGAAATCTCGGACGGTAATCTCAGCCATCTGCTACCCCTGGGTTGCTGGCTTGGTCGGCAAACCACGGCTCACGCGCGGTCATGATGAGTTGCGCGGCGCGATCTGCGTCCATGCCCTCGATTTCCAGCAAGTCGTCCACTGCGAGCTCTGCCAGATCTTCCATGCTGACCACACCTTTGCCGGCGAGCGCGTAAGCCAGCTCCAGATCCATGCCGTCCATTTGCAGCAGGTCTTCCTGGGGGCGGGCGTCTCCCGCCATTTCCTCGGAGGCTATCGCGCGGGTAAGCAGCAGGTCCTTTGCGCGCTGGCGGAGTTCCGCAATCAGGCTTTCGTCAAATTCCTCGATGCTCTGCATCTCGTGCTCAGGGACATAGGCGATTTCCTCGATGGAGGTAAAGCCTTCCTGCACCAGGATCGCCGCGATCTCCTCATCCACATCGAGCAGGTCCATGAAGGTCTTCTGCGCCTTCTGGGTTTCTGCCTCGCTCTTGGATTCGG
>JBDLQR010000145.1:0-4952 GCA_039800485.1 Pseudomonadota bacterium | reverse complement strand
CAACCTGCCGATGCTACCCATCACGCACGGAACGGAGTTCACGCGCCAGCATGTGCTTTACTACACCTTGCTGCTGGTGGCGGCGACCCTGCTGCCTTTCGCCACCTACATGTGCGGGATGGTGTACCTCGTCGGCGCGGTCGTCCTCAATGCCATCTTCCTGTACTACGCCATCCGCATGCAGTTCGATGACAGCGACGAGCTTGCCTACCGCACCTTCAAGTACTCCATCGTCTACCTGACCGCGCTCTTCGTCGTGCTGTTTGTGGACCACTACCTGCCCTTGGTGAGAGCCGCGCTGCAATGAGCGCCATTCGTGGCTGAGCGGATCAGACTGCCAGCCTGGTTGTGGCTGTGGTTTCCTCCGGTCCTTGCCGTGGTAGTGATAGGTGCCCGCCTGTTCGCGCCCGATTTCTACAACGCTTATATCGAGCCGGAAAACGGCTTGGTGGAACTGGCCACGCCACTGGTGTCGCTGATCGGGTTCGTGGTCGGTATTTCCATGCTGCGGCATCTCTACCGCATTCCGAGCCAGCCCATGCGCATCTGGATCCTCGGGCTGACCTTGGCGTGTTTCTATCTGGCGGGTGAGGAGCTTTCCTGGGGGCAGCAGTTGTTCCAGTGGGAAACCCCGGAGACGCTGGCGGAACTGAACGACCAGAACGAAACCAATCTGCACAACATGAGCAGCTGGTTCGATCAGAAACCCCGCCTGCTGCTGGAACTGTGGGTACTGGTGGGCGGCATCCTGCTGCCGCTCAAGAGACTGTGGCTGGGGGGCCAGCCACGGAGTGTTTTCTGGCGCTGGTTCTGGCCGGCACGCGAGTGCATTCCCACCGCGGTGCTCGCCATCGGCATCAAACTGCCGGAGCGCTACAGGGATTTTGCAGGGCCGGGCTCCCTACCTTTCGAGATTCGATGGAGTGAGCCCCAGGAGTACTACTTCGCCCTGTTCCTGCTCATTTACCTGCTGGCCGTGAACGCCCGCATGCATGGCAAGCGCGTTCCGCTCTGAGTCGGGGGGTAACCCGCACTGAAGACCCGGCCCCAGCGTTTTTCTCAGCGCCCGGCGGGGGCCGGCAGCAGGTTGACCCCCAAAGCCCGCCGCATGGCCTTCATGGCATTGTTTTCCAGCTGGCGGATGCGCTCGGCTGAAACCTGATACCGGTCGGCGAGCTCCTGCAGCGTCATCTTCGGCTCGGCCAGCCAGCGGCTGGTGACGATGTCCCGGCTGCGTGGGTCGAGCGCCGCGAGTGCATCACCCAGGTTTTCCTGACCCAGCGACTCTTCCTCCAGCGCCTCCAGTTGTTGCACGGGTTCGAAGCGCGTATCGCAAAGATAGGCCGAGGGCGACAGCGCCTCATCCTCCCCCTCCTCCGACGGATCGAAGGCTTGGTCGTGCGCGTTCATCCGCTCCTCCATGAGCAACACCTCGCGCGCCTCGACGCCGAGATCCTTTGCGACAGCTTCGACTTCCTGGCTGCTCATCCAGCCCAGTCGCTGGCGTGCACTGCGCAGGTTGAAAAAGAGCTTGCGCTGCGCCTTGGTGGTGGCGACCTTCACGATGCGCCAGTTGCGCAGGATGAATTCGTGGATTTCGGCCTTGATCCAGTGCACGGCAAACGAGACCAGCCGCACGCCGAGTTCCGGGTTGAAGCGCTTCACGGCCTTCATCAGGCCGATATTGCCCTCCTGCACCAGGTCCGCCTGGGCAAGTCCGTAGCCGTTGTAGCCTCGGGCTACCCGCACCACGAAGCGAAGATGGGACAGTACCAGCTGGCGTGCTGCGTCCAGATCCTGATCGTGGAGAAAACGCCGGGCCAAGGCCTGCTCCTCGGCCTCGCTCAGCATGGGAACCTTGTTGACCGCGGCCACGTAGGACTCCAGCGATCCGGTCGGAACGAGCAGTGTGTCCAAAGCGACAGTCATGGCTTGCATAGCCTCCTCCAATTTCCTTGTGTCGAAGTTTAGCACTCGGCCGTTTAGAGTGCTAAGACCTGTTCCAGTTCCCTCCCGGAAGAATCCGACACCTCCGTCGGGATTGCCCTGCTACCATCCGGGGCTCCCCGACTCTGAGTGGCGACCTGCCAGGAGCTCCTGCCGATGAACGATGCCCAGAACACCCCGGAACGGGACCGCTACGCCGCTGGCGTCGCGCTGGCCAACATCCCGACCCTGCTGATGGTCGTGGCCCAGCTCACCGGTGATGGGCGCTGGCTGCAGCCCCCTTACCGCCCCTCACGCAGCGTGGGTCTTGGCGACAACGATTCGGGCGGTCTGCCCGAGGCCATCCAGCAGGAGATCCGGGCTGCCACGCTCGAGGCCATCCTCGCCTGGCGAGCAGGCAAGCCGGTAGCCATGCCGGACCCAAGCCCCGGGAAACTGGTGGAAATGCTGTCGGTGGCCATGGGCGAGCCGGTGCCTGAGGAATATGGCGAATTTACCCGGGACCTCTTCGGACATCGGCCACCCAGCACCGAGCGCATTCCCGTGCCCGAAGGTTTCCACGTCCTGGTGATAGGCGCCGGGGTCTCCGGCCTGTGTGCGGCGGTCAACCTCAAGGCTGCCGGGATACCTTTCACGGTGCTGGAGAAGAACGACGTCGTGGGTGGTGTCTGGCTGGAGAACCGTTATCCCGGTGCGGGCGTTGATACGCCCAACCATCTCTACTCGTTCTCGTTCGCCAAGTATGACTGGCCGACCTACTACGCGCTGAGGGATGACCTGCATGCCTATCTGCAGCACGTGGCGCGTGAATTCGAGCTGGCGCCGCACATCCGCTGCAACACGCGGGTGGAAACGGCTCGCTATGACGAGGCAGGCCAGTGCTGGAAGGTTGCCGTCACACGGCCCGATGGGACAGCGGAGGTCCTTGCGGGCAACGTGCTCATCAGCGCGGCGGGCATTTTCAATCCCCCGGTCTGGCCCAGGATCCCCGGCCTCTCCTCCTTCAAGGGCCCCTGTTTCCACACGGCTGAATGGCCCGAGGACATCGACCTTGCGGGCAAGCACGTTGCCATCATCGGCAATGGTGCGAGCTGCATGCAGGTCGGTCCCGAGATCCAGCACACCGTCGCTGCACTCACGGTTTTCCAGCGGTCACCACACTGGGCAGCGCCTTTCCCGCAATTCCGCAAGCCCGTGCCGGAGGCCCTGCGGTTCCTGATTCAGGAAGTGCCCTTGTATCAGGCCTGGTACCGCGTGCGTCTCGGTTGGACCATCAACGACCGCGTGCATGCCACCTTGCAGAAAGATCCCGCGTGGCCCTATCCGGAGCGTTCACTCAATGCCACCAACGATGCGCATCGCGCCTACTACACGCGCTACATCAAGGAGCAGCTGGGCGATCGCGAGGATCTCCTGCCCAAGGTGCTGCCGGACTATCCACCCTTCGGCAAACGCATGCTCATGGACAATGGCTGGTACCGGATGCTGCAGAATCCGCGCGTGAGCCTGGTGGACGCGCGCATCACGGAGGTGGATGAAGGACATGTGCTCACGGCCGACGGCGTGCGCCACGCTGCGGATGTCCTCGTGATTGCCACCGGCTTCGACGTTCTCAACTTTCTCAACACCTACGAGATACTCGGGCGCGATGGCAGGGCGCTCAGTGATTTCTGGGAAGGAGACAATGCTGCCGCCTATCTCGGTACGGTGGTGCCGGGCTTTCCCAATTTCTTCATGATGTACGGCCCCAATCTGCAGCCGGGGCATGGCGGCAGCTTCATGGTGGTGGCGGAAATGCAGATGCGCTACATCATGGACATGCTGCGCAAGATGGGCGCCGAGGGAATCGGTGCCGTGGATTGCCGGACAGAGGTCTTCGAAGCCTATCGTGCCGGCGTGGATGCCGCCCATGCCAACATGGTGTGGGCCCATGAAGGTATGACCACCTACTACCGCAACTCGCGCGGGCGGATTGTGGTGAACTCGCCTTACCGCAATGTGGACTTTCATCGCATGACCCGCGAGGCGCAGCTTGCTGACTTCCACGTGGAGGAATGCACCCGCAGCCGGGAGGCTCGGCACGCATGAAGATCATCACCTTCCACGCCACACCCGACGGCGGCTCGCAATTCGCGGAGCTGGACATTCCGCTCGATCAGTCCCGCGAGGATGGTTTCGGTCACACCATCACCCACTCATCGCCCTGGACCTCGCCCGCCGTGCAGTTCGTGCAATTGCCGGCGGGCATGTCCCAGGACTGGCATCAGGCACCGGCCCGCCAGATCGTGGTGGTGCTGGACGGAATCCTTGAGGTGGAGACTACTGACGGCGAAATCCGCCGCTGGCGCCGAGGGGGCGTATTCCTTCCGGCGGACACCGAAGGTCGCGGGCATCGCACGCGCTGCATCGATGGACCCGTCTGCCTGCTGTTCGCACCCTGGCCGCAACCGTGAAAGCGCTCTTCCGATGAAACCCTTGCTGAAAGCCTGCCTCCTGCTTGTGTCCGGACTGTTCGCAACAGTGCATGCCGCCGATGACTGGCCGCTCTATGGGCTCGACTATTCCAACCAGCGGCTCTCGCCGCTGACCAGCATCAAGCCGCAAAACGTTGCAGGCCTGGCGCGTCGCTGGCGGGTGAAGACCGGTATCAAGGCTTCCTTCCAGGCCTCGCCTGTCGTGCGCGAGGGCGTGATGTATGTCTCCACGCCGTTCAATCATGTTCTTGCCCTCGATGCGGCTACCGGTGCCGAGCGCTGGCGCTACGAGCATGCACTGACTACCCGTGATGTCTGCTGCGGACCCGCCAATCGCGGCGTCGCGGTAGCCGAAGGACGGGTCTTCATGGCCACCATCGATTCACGCGTGGTCGCGCTGGATGCGGCCACCGGCAAGAAGATCTGGGAGACGCCCCTCATCGACACGCAGCCTGTGGCCACCGAGAAACTCTCGGAGCTGCTGACCGGCGCAGCACCGGATCAATCGCTTGGTCTGGCGGGCAGCGCGCA
>JBDLQR010000144.1:0-5384 GCA_039800485.1 Pseudomonadota bacterium | reverse complement strand
AAGGCTCGCAGGTCTATGTCGAGGGCAGCATCCGCACCCGCAAATGGCAGGACAAGGAAGGCGCCGAGCGTTACACCACCGAAATCGTGGCAAACGAGATGCAGATGCTCGGCGGCCGCGGTACGGGTGAGGGCGGCGGCGGCAGCGCACCTCGCGAAGGTGGAATGCGCGGGGGCCGCAATGAGATGGGCGGCGGTGCACGCCGCGACGAGCCTGCCCGTGACTTTCAGCCCTCCGGCGAGGGTTTCGACGACGACATCCCGTTCTGAGGCGGGCCCAGCCCGTTGGATGAACCGTCGCCACGCTGCCTTGCGCCGGCGTGGCGACTTCGCCGGTCCGCTCGTCGTGCTTCCTGAGGCCGCAGCATGAGTCAGTTCCAGCTGCTCGCCACATCACGTTTCTGGCCCCTCTTCCTGACCCAGTTCCTGGGTGCCTTCAACGACAACGTCTTCCGCTTCGCGCTGGTCATTTTCATCACCTTCCATGTCTCGATGCAGGAAGGGATTCCAGCCAACACGCTGGTCGTGCTGAGTGGCGGTATCTTCATTCTGCCGTTCTTTCTCTTTTCAGCCCTCGCCGGCCAGCTTGCAGATCGCTACGAGAAGGCCCTGCTCATCCGTCGTACCAAGCTGCTGGAAATTGGCGTGATGTGCCTCGGTGCGCTCGGGTTCCATCTGCAGAGCACGCCCCTGCTGTTGCTGGTGCTGTTCCTGATGGGGGCCCAGTCCGCGTTCTTCGGGCCGCTCAAGTACGGCATCCTGCCCCAGCATCTCACGGCGGAGGAGCTGACCGGTGGCAATGCGCTGATCCAGATGGCGACCTACATCGCAATCCTCGGCGGCGCCGCAGTGGGTGGTCTGGTCGCAGCCGCCTCCAGCAAGAGCCCACTGCCAACCGTCACGGCAGTGCTTGGCGTGGCCCTGCTCGGCTACTGGTGCGCATGTCGGGTGCCGCCTGCCGCACCCAGTGATGCGACGCTGCGCGTGGACTGGCGGCTGCATCGCGCCACCTGGGCCGTACTGCGGGAAGCGCTTTCTGATCCGGCCAACCGGGTTCTTCTGCTGACGATCTCGTGGTTCTGGTTTCTGGGAGCCACGTTTCTCAGCCTCGTACCGGGCTACGGCAAGGCGCTTCTGAACGCAGATGAGCAGGCCGTCACCTTGCTGAACGCCGCTTTCACGCTCGGGATTGGTGTCGGCTCACTGGTATGTGAGCGGCTGTCCCGCGGCCGGATAGAAGCCGCACTGATGCTGCCGTCCGCGCTCGGGATCAGCCTCTGCGCCTTGGGCGTGTTCCTGCTGGGCACACCGTCGGCGCCTGAAGCGCCCACCACGTTCGCCAATTTTTTCCAGCGCGAAGAGGCGCGCGCGATGTTCTTTGCGCTGGTCGCGCTGGGTGCCTGTGGCGCCGTCTATGTCGTGCCGTTGACCGCCGCCTTGCAAGCCGCGGCTGCGCCCGCACAGCGGGCACGCGTCATCGGCGGTCTCAACATCCTCAATGCCCTGTTCATGGTGGCCTCCGCCGTTTACACGGCGTTGCTGCTGCAGTCAGGGCTGTCTCTCGCGGCGATCTTTCTCGTCACCGCGGGGCTCAACCTCTGCGTGATGTTTGCGGCCGCGCGCGCACAGCCTCTTTTCTGGCGGCGCCTGCGGGTGCGGCTCGGGTTTTGCGCGGCGGAAACACCAGATCCACCACCTCGCTGAAGTGCGCCACGAAATCGACCTTGATGCCAGCCTTGATGTAGGCCGGCAGTTCGTCGTAGTCCCCCCGGTTGGCTGCAGGCAGCAAGGCGCGCTTGATCCCGCTGCGCTTCGCGGCGATGAGCTTCTCGCGGATTCCTCCAACGGGTAGCACCCGGCCGGTCAGCGTCAGCTCGCCGGTCATGGCGCAGACGATACGGGGTGCCTCGGCGCGGGCCAGTGACAGCAGGGCGGTGGCCATCGTGATCCCCGCACTCGGTCCATCCTTGGGGGTGGCGCCCTCCGGCACGTGCAGGTGTACGAAAGATTCATCGAAGTATTTCGGGTCGCCGGCATGCTCGCTCAGATGGGCGGCCACGTAGCTGTAGGCTATCTCGGCGGATTCCTTCATCACGTCACCCAGCTGACCGGTCAGCTTGAACCCGCGATTGAGGGTGTGAACAAGACTGGCTTCCACATCCAGGGTTGCGCCACCCATGGCGGTCCAGGCGAGGCCTGTGACCACTCCCACCCCGCGCTGCGGAGCCTCCTGTCGAAACACCGGTGGGCCGAGAAATTCTTTCAGGTTCTCACCCGTGACCTGGACCTTGCCGGCGCGGCCCTCCAGCACGCGCAACACGGATTTGCGCGCAATCCGCCCGAGCTGCTTCTCGAGATTGCGCACCCCTGCCTCCCGCGCGTATTCATCGATGACCTTGCGCAGGGCACTGTCACTGATCGCGAGCTGTGAAGGTTTCAGGCCCGCGCGTGCGCGCTGCTTGGGCCAGAGATGCCGCTTGGCGATGGCGAGCTTTTCTTCACCCAGATAGCCGGACAGGCGAATCACTTCCATGCGATCGAGCAGAGGCCTCGGGATGGTGTCCAGCTGGTTGGCCGTACACACGAAAAGCACCCGGGACACATCAAAGCGCACGTCCAGATAGTGGTCGAGAAAGCCGTTGTTCTGTTCCGGATCGAGGACTTCGAGCAGGGCCGAGGCCGGATCTCCCTGGTAGGAGCTGCCAATCTTGTCGATCTCATCGAGCAGGATGACCGGGTTGGCGGTCTTCGTCTCCCGCAGGGCCTGGATGAATTTGCCCGGCATGGCGCCGATGTAGGTCCGCCGATGTCCTTTTATCTCGGCCTCGTCGCGCATGCCGCCGACACTGAAACGATAGAACTCGCGCCCCAGTGCGGTGGCTATCGAACGCCCGATGGAAGTCTTGCCGACTCCCGGAGGCCCCACCAGCAATACGATGGAGCCGGAGATTTCGCCCTTGAGCGCGCCTACTCCCAGGAACTCGACGATGCGTTCCTTCACATCGACCAGTCCCTCGTGATCCGCATCGAGCACCTTGCGTGCGTGCGCGATGTCGATGTTGTCCGTGGAGTACTTTCCCCACGGGAGATGCGTGAGGTGGTCGAGATAGTTGCGGGTGACGCCGTATTCCGGTGACCCCGTGTCCAGCAAGGAGAGCTTGCGCAGCTCATCGTCGATGCGGGTCTGGGCATCCGCCGGCACAGTGCAACCTTCCAGATTCTGCCGGAAACGCTCCAGCTCGATGGCCTTCTCGTCCTTGGAGATTCCGAGCTGCTGCTGGATCTCCTTCAGCTGTTCGCGCAGGAAGAACTCACGCTGCTTCTCGTTGACCCGATCCTCGACCTTCTGGCGTATCTCCGTCTGCAGACCGGCAACCTCGATCTCACGTTGAACGAGGTTCAGGACTTTCTCCATGCGCGCCAGAAGCGGCAGCGTTTCGAGCACTTCCTGCAGATCCTGCGCGCTGCCACTGGTGATGGCAGCGGCGAAATCCGCCAGCGGGGAGGCTTCGTCAGGGTTGAACCGTTCGAGGTAGGCGCGCAGTCCTTCCTTGTAGAGCGGGTTGAGTGGCAGCAGCTCCTTGATCTTGGAGATGATCGCCTGGGCGTAGGCGCGCACGTTCTGCTTGTCCTCCGCTGGAGGCGCGGGATAGTCGACCTGTGCAACATAGGGTCGCTCGCGCGAGATCCAGCTCTTGATCTCGAAGCGCTGCAAGCCCTCGGCAATGAACTGAATCCGACCATCACCGCGCATGGGCTGATGCATGCGCACCACGGTCCCGATGCGGCTGATCTGCTCCGCAGTCGGGATTTCACCATCACCGGCCGGTGCGTAGACGAGACCTACCAGATGGTGCGGAGTATTCCCCACCCTCTCGATGGTTTCCCGCCATGGATCTTCCGGAATCACGATGGGCATCGTCTGGGCGGGAAAAAAAGGACGGCCTGCGAGCGGCAGCAGCAGCAGCTTGCCCGGCAATGCATCGCCCAGCCTGGCGGGCATGCTGCGCGCCTCTGTGGCGCCGTCCTGTTCCAGCACTACGCCCGGTGCCGCGGATATCTGGTCTTCGCTCATGGCTGGACGAACCTCATTGGAGATTCAATCCAGATGGGGCGCGGATCGCTTCAATTCAAGTCCGGGAGCAAGGGCAGCAGCAGATCGATCAAGGCCTCGGCAGATGCGGGACGATCAGCCGGACGCTTGGCCAACAGGCGATCGACGACTCTCTGGTAGCGCACGCAGTCGGGTGGCAGGCGCGGGATGGGGGCATGCACATGCTGGTAGATCAGCCCGGCAGCGGATTCCGCATGGAACGGCTTATGGCCGGTCAGCATCTCGAAGAACACGATACCCGCGCAATAGAGATCCGCACGATGATCGACCTCGAGGCCCAGCGCCTGTTCGGGCGAGAGGTAGTTGGGTGTACCGAGAATGCTGCCTTGGCGCGTGAGTCGCGTGGTGTCATCGATGCGGCGCGAGATGCCGAAATCCGCCAGCGCGAGGCTGTCATCGGCACGGAACATGATGTTGCCGGGCTTGATGTCACGGTGTACCACACCCGCGGCATGAATCACCTTGAGCCCTTCGGCGATGTGCAGGAGATAGTTCAAGGCGTCTGCGGTCGTGACCCCGTGTTCGATCCGTTGCTTCAGATCTCCGCGCGTGAAGAACTCCATCGCGATGTAGCCGTAATCGCGCGTGAAGCCATGGTCACGAAGATGCACGACATGGGGACTTTCGAGCCCTGCCAGTATCTTTGCCTCGCGCGCGAAACGTTGCGCCACTTGCGGGTCTGTGATGCGCGAGGTGTCGATGATCTTCAGCACCAGCGTCGAGCGGTTGTCCATGCGTTCTGCGAGATAGACCCGCGAGGCTTCTCCCTGCCCGATGAGGCGCACGAAGCGGTAACCGATACCTTTGCCATCCGGGGTCTGCTGCGTCAGGGCAGGCAGCGCCTCGCGGTAGACGGAAGCGTCCCGCCGCACTGCCCCGAGGTCGCGCGCGACGCTCGTCTTGACCATGCGATGGAGCACCGCAACCGTACGCAGGGTCGGCAACTCGGCGCGCACGACACAGGCCGCAACGCCCTGCTCCAGCGCCTTGGCTGCGGTCACGGGTGAGTCCGGATCCAGCACCAGCATCACGGGGGGAAACCCGGCTGATCTGCCGTGTCGTTGCAGCCAGGCCAGACCATCCTCAGGGGTACCGAGCCGGTTGCCGAGAATCAGCGCGTCGTAGAGCGACCAGTCGAACTCATCCCCGGGCTCACCCTGCTGCTCCGGGTCATATTCCGTGACCTCGATATCCGGGATGGCACTGGCGATGATGCGGCGGGTGCGCGCCATGGTTTCGCGCGAACCGTCGACGATGATCAGTTTCAAAAG
>JBDLQR010000143.1:0-8484 GCA_039800485.1 Pseudomonadota bacterium | reverse complement strand
ACGGGGTGGGGGTGACGTGCAGTAACCTGCCGTTGCGGTCACCCCGGATGCCGTGGCACGGAGCGATTTCTGAATATCGATTGGAGCAGGCGTCTCGAGAGGGTCTGCGAGCGTGGCCGCGGGGCCTCGACCCTGGTTGATGGGATGTCGCCGATTTCGACGCTAACTGCTTGCTCTCAGTCCAAAAACGGAATCGCTTTTCATGCGCTGGGACCGCCCGACTATATCAGCCCCGTACCGACCTAGGCAATTGCGCGTGGAGCGACCCGATGACTGAACCGGAGACCAGCCAGCAAGGCGTGCGTCACCTCGTGGTCGAGCCTGATCAGGCCGACCGTCGCCTCGACAATTTTCTGGGCACTCAGCTTGGGCGGATCCCCAAATCCGTGGTCTATCGGCTCATCCGTACCGGTCAGGTCAGGGTGAATGGAGGACGGGCGAAGGCGGATACCCGGCTGGCAACAGGGGATCGGATCCGACTGCCACCCGTTCGCCTGGAGTCCGCGGAAGGTCCCCCTGGGGTCACGCAGACCCAACTGCAAGCGTTCGAGGAAGCGGTTCTGCTTGAAGAGGATCGGTTCATCGTGCTCGACAAGCCGTCGGGCCTTGCCGTCCACGCGGGCTCCGGGATCCGCGTCGGCCTGGTGGATATTGCGCGTGCCGCACGCCCCGACGCCGCCCGGATTGATCTCGTCCACCGCCTGGACCGGGAGACTTCGGGTTGCCTGATCCTCGCCAAGGACGCGCGAACCCTGCGCGAGCTGAATGCCGGACTGGCCGCCCACAGGTTCCGCAAATGCTACACGGCCTTGCTGGCCGGCACGCTTGAACGAAAACAGATCAGGGTCGATGCGCCGATGGACGTAGGACATCGGCAGAACTCGGAACGGCATGCCATCGTCTCGGATGAAGGAATCACCGCCGTCACAACCTTCAGTGTGCTGCATGCCTATGCCCGCTGGACGCTGGTCCAGGCGGAGCCGGCGACTGGGCGTACCCATCAGATCCGCGTGCACGCCCGCCATCTCGGGCATCCGCTTGCGGGAGACGATCGCTACGGTGATGATGCAGCCAATGCGGCTGCGCGGGCGCTGGGCTTGCGCAGACTGTTCCTGCACGCCTCACGCCTGGAGTTCGAGCTCGGAGGACGGCGCATCTCCGTTCGCGCAGCGCTGCCCAAAGATCTGGATGAGATGCTGGCCCGTCTCGAACCCGCAATCGAAACACAGGTAATGAACCAGGATGAATCAACAGACACCCGGTAACGATACCCAGTGGGAACGCGACCTGCTGCAGCGGTTTGCCTTCGAGGCGCTGCGCGAGCAGCGGCGCGCCCGCCGCTGGGGCATATTCTTCCGCTTGCTGGCGTTCGGTTATGTACTTGCCTTGCTGATCGCCGCCTGGCGCGGCGCCCCTGCACATGGCGGCCTCGGGGGCGGAAAGATCACGGGATTGGTCGACATCCAGGGCGTCATCGCGCCTGGCACGGCTGCGGATGCAGACCGAATCATCACCGGCCTGCGGGCAGCATTCGAGGATGAAGCCACGCAAGGCGTGATTGTGCGCATCAACAGTCCCGGTGGCAGCCCGGTTCAGGCGGGCTACATCAATGATGAAATCCACCGTCTGAAGAACAAGTATCCGGAAAAGAAACTCTATGCGGTGGTGCAGGACGTCTGCGCCTCGGGAGGGTATTACATAGCCGCGGCAGCCGACGAGATCTATGCCGACAAGGGCAGTCTGGTCGGGTCCATCGGGGTACGGATGGACAGCTTCGGTCTGGTGGACGCGATTGCAAAGCTCGGCGTGGAGCGACGGCTCCTCACCGCCGGAGAGCACAAGGGTTTCCTTGATCCCTTCCTGCCACTGGATGCAGAGGAAACGGCTCATGCCAAGGCTTTGCTCGGCGATATCCACGGCCAGTTCGTCAATACGGTGAAGCGCGGCCGAGGCGCCCGCCTGAAGGATGATCCCGCGATTTTTTCCGGACTCGTCTGGACGGGCGAGCGTGCGCTGGAGCTCGGGCTCGTTGACGCGCTCGGGTCCTCAGGTTTCGTGGCGAGGGAGATCATCAAGGCCGAAGACATTGTCGACTTCACCCCCAAGGAGGGATTTGTCGATGAACTCGCGAGGCACCTCGGTACTGCCAGTGTTGAAGCTGCGCAAAAGCTTTTCGGTCCCCGTCTGCAATGAGTGAGGGGGCTGTGGTTCTGCTTCCCGAGCGGGTAGATGCCAGACGCCTTGCCGAGCAGGGTGGGGCGCTCAAGGGACAGTGCCCGGCCGCCACGCTGACCCGGCTCGCGGCGCAAGCCCTGGAAGTGGAGGATGCGACGGCATCGCTCGATTTTGAATGCGATGAGACCGGGCGCGTACTGGTGCGTGGTGAGGTGAGGGGCGGAATCCGCGCCACCTGCCAACGCTGCCTGGAGCCGGTGGCGATCGCACTGACGGGGGAGTTCGAGTTTCGACCGGACGAGGAAGGTGAAGAGTTCCTGCCCGAGCCTGGGAGTCCCGCCCCTGCGACGGAGAGTGAGCTCCCGGTGCGTGCCCTGGTGGAGGACGAACTGCTGCTGCTCTGCCCGATGATTCCGTGTCATCCGCCGGGGACTTGTGAGGCGGCCGACTCCGCAGGTTCGGCAGGGCAATCTTCCCTCGGCTCGGAACGCAAGAATCCATTCGACGTACTCGCTGCTTTGCGGCAGAATGCCGAGGATCCGCCGTCCGAACCCGCAGCGGCCAGGAATCCAGAGGAGTAATCAGCAATGGCTGTCCAACAAGATCGCAAGACCCCTTCCCGTCGCGGCATGCGCCGGTCACACGACAAGCTGTCCAGTCCGGCGCTGTCCGAAGACCCGACCACCGGTGAAACCCACCGCCGCCACCATGTGAGCCCCGACGGTTACTACCGCGGCAAGCGCGTCATCGCCGAGAAAGAATGAAGCATCCGCGCGGTCTCGCTGAGGCCGCGCCCTCCCGCCAAAGAAGTCCATCTCCGGTGACCTGCACTATCGCGCTCGATGCGATGGGGGGCGATCACGGCCCGTCCGTCGTCGTTCCCGCCGCCGTCTCCGCCCTCCAGCGCCACCAGGACCTGCGCCTCATCCTCGTGGGTGACGAATCCAGCGTCAGGGGGAGTCTCGCGGGCTTGCCAGCCATCCCCGCGGACCGGCTGGAAATCAGGCATGCCGAAGAACGTGTCGAGATGCATGACAAGCCCTCGACAGCCTTGCGCACCAAGCGCAATTCCTCGATGCGACGCGCCATCGACCTCGTCAAGGCGGGCGAGGTTGCAGCATGCGTGAGCGCTGGCAATACCGGAGCCTTGATGGCCATCGCGCGTTTCGTGCTCAAGACCTTGCCGGGAATAGACAGACCAGCCATCTGCGCAATGATGCCCGGCCGGCACCAGCCGACACGGGTGCTTGATCTCGGGGCCAATGTGGATTCCAGCTCCGAGGAGCTTTTTCGCTTTGCGGTCATGGGTTCCGTGCTGGCTACCGCCATCGACGGCAAGAGTTCGCCACGTGTTGCCTTGCTCAACGTCGGTGAAGAAGAAATCAAGGGTAACGACACCGTCAAGCAGGCTGCGCTGCTGCTGGACCAGAGCAGCCTCAACTACTGCGGGTTTGCGGAAGGGGACGACATCTTCTCCGGCGAATTCGATGTCATCGTGTGCGATGGATTTGTCGGCAATATCGCGCTCAAGGCTGCCGAAGGTGTCGCCTCGATGCTGGCTGACATTGCCCGCGCGGAGTTTCGACGCAGCTGGTGGCGCAAGCTCGGCGCGCTCTGTGCCGCGCCGGCGCTGCGCAGCCTGCGGGACCGGGCCGATCCGAGACGCTACAACGGAGCGAGCCTGCTCGGGCTGCGTGGCATCGTGATCAAGAGTCATGGCAGCGCGGATGCGCTGTCCTTCGGTCGTGCCATCGACGAGGCCGTCTCGCAAGTCACCCAGGCAGTGCCGGAACGCATCAGCAGCCTGCTGGAAGATTTGTTGGTGCATGAACAGGTTGGTTGAGCAGACATGAAGCTGGCAATGATTTTTCCGGGGCAGGGTGCGCAATCGATCGGCATGATGGATGCGCTGGCTGCCGAGTTTCCGCAGGTGCGGGCTCGATTCGAAACGGCCTCCGAGGTGCTCGGGTTCGATCTGTGGCGGCTGGTGCAGGAGGGCCCCGCTGAAACCCTCAACGCCACGGCGAACACGCAGCCTGCACTGCTTGCCGCAAGTGTCGCCACCTGGGACATCTGGGTGGCCTGTGGCGGGTCCCGACCGGCACTTCTCGCCGGGCACAGCTTCGGTGAATATTCCGCGCTGGTCTGTGCGGGCGCGCTGGAATTCTCTGATGCGGTCGCGCTCGTGGCTGCCCGCGGGCGCTTCATGCAGGAGGCCGTTGCGCCGGGCGCAGGCGCCATGGCCGCCGTCCTTGGGCTCGACCTGCCGGTGCTGCTCGAAGTCTGTCGTGATGCGGGCGAGGCGGGTATCGCCCAGTGCGCCAATCTCAATGCCCCCGGGCAGGTCGTGCTTTCGGGGGATGCCGCGGGTGTGGCGCGTGCCGCCGAATTGGCCCGGTCGCGCGGCGCGAAGAAAGTCATCCCCCTCAGTGTCAGCGTACCGGCGCACTGCGCCCTGATGACGCCGGCAGCCGAACGCTATCGCGAGCGGGTCGAGGCCACCCGCTTCTCACCGCCCGGGATTCCGGTCATCCACAACGTGGACGTTGCCGCCCACAGCGATCCTGGCGACATCCGCGAGGTCCTCATTGCCCAGCTGGCAAATTCCGTACGCTGGCAGGAGACCATCGAGCTGTTTGCGGCCGAGGGTGTGACCCACGCGTTTGAATGCGGGCCGGGCAAGGTACTGGGACCGCTGGTGAAGCGCTGTGCATCCGGTATCGCGACCGCCTCGCTGGCCACGCCGGATGACCTCCGTGCCGCACTCAATACTGGAGCCTGATCGATGGAAGCCTCGAAGACAGCCCTGATCACCGGCGCGAGCCGTGGAATTGGTCGCGCCATCGCTGACGCGTTCGCCGCTGCGGGTTACCGCGTGATTGGCACTGCCACCAGCGCGGCCGGTGCTTCTGCCCTTCAGGCCGGGCTCAATGGTGCCGGCGGTGAGCATCTGGGGATGGTGCTGGATGTGTCCGACAAGGACTCGATCCAGGCATTCTGCGGCGCGCTCGGGGAGGCCGGCATTGCGCCCGGCGTGCTGGTCAACAACGCGGGCATCACCCGGGACAACCTGCTGCTCAGAATGAAGGACGAGGAGTGGGAGCAGGTGATTCAGACGAATCTGAGTGCCGTGTTCCACCTCTGTCGCCACTTCATTCGCCCCATGATCAAGGCCCGTTCCGGGCGCATCATCAACATCGGCTCGGTTGTGGGAGCGTCCGGCAATCCGGGCCAGGCCAACTACGCGGCAGCCAAGGCGGGACTCACGGGGTTCACGCGCTCCCTGGCCCAGGAAGTGGCCAATCGGAATGTGACAGTCAACGCCATTGCGCCGGGCATGATCGACACCGACATGACACGCGCTCTCACCGACGCCCAGCGTGAGCAGATGATCGCACGCATTCCAGCGGCCCGTCTGGGCCGCGTGGAGGAGATCGCAGGCCTTGCGGTCTACCTCGCCTCCGATCTTGCCGGGTATATCACCGGCGAGACGGTACATATCAATGGGGGCATGTACATGGCATGAGCCCAGAGAGTCCGGATGCCGCAGCGCTGTGCTGGTGCATCCGGAGAAATCCGCCAAGCCCTTGTTTGGCTTGCAAGCAGACCTGTTTCCACTAAACTACGAACCGCCGCAGCCTGGGCTGCCCACGTGTCGGGAGGACAAATCCAAAATGAGTAGCGTTGAAGAACGTGTCAAGAAAATCGTCATCGAACAGCTCGGGGTCAAAGAAGAAGAAGTGACCAACGAAGCATCCTTCGTGGATGATCTCGGTGCCGACTCCCTCGACACGGTCGAACTGGTGATGGCCCTCGAAGAGGAATTCAAGACCGAGATTCCGGACGAGGAAGCCGAAAAAATCACCACCGTTCAACAGGCCATTGATTACGTCAACAAGAACCTGGCCTGATTCCCGTACGCCAAATCGATTGAGGGCCGCGGCTTGAACCTTACCGGTGACCGCGGCCTTTTCCGTTTGAGGAATTAGTTGAGGAACCATCAGTGCGTCGTCGGATAGTCGTGACAGGGCTCGGCACGGTATGTCCCGTGGGTAATACCGTGGCAGAAGCATGGCGGAACATCGTCGCCGGAGTCAGCGGCATCGGGCCCATCGAGGCTTTCGATGCCTCGAGTTTTTCCACGCGCATCAGTGGTGCCATCAGGAATTTCAACGTCGAGCAATACATCTCGGTCAAGGAAGCCCGAAAGATGGACCCGTTCATCCATTACGGCATGGCCGCGGGCATCCAGGCGATCGAAGACGCCGGGATCGAGATTTCCGAAGCCAACAGTCGCCGGGTGGGCGTACTGATTGGTTCGGGTATTGGCGGCTTGCCCGGCATAGAGAAGGGCTATCAGGCCTTTCTTGACGGTGGCCCACGCAAGATTTCGCCGTTCTTCGTGCCGAGCAACATCATCAACATGATTTCCGGCAACCTCTCCATCAAGTACGGCATACGCGGTCCCAACTACGCGATCGTGAGCGCGTGCTCAACGGGCGCGCATAGCATCGGTCTCGCGGCCCGGCACATCGAGCGAGGCGATGTGGACGTGATGATCGCGGGTGGGTCCGAATTCGCCACCAGCCCCACCGGTATCGGTGGTTTCGCATCCGCGCGTGCGCTGTCCACCCGCAATGACGAACCCGAGCGGGCCAGTCGTCCGTGGGACAAGGATCGCGATGGCTTTGTGCTGAGTGACGGTGCGGGCGTTGTGGTGCTGGAAGAACTCGAGCACGCGCGTCGGCGTGGCGCGCGGATCTATGCGGAGCTCGCCGGCTTCGGCATGAACAGTGACGCCTATCACATGACTTCCCCGTCTCCGAATGGCGAAGGTGCGGCCGACTGTATGGCGCTCGCGCTTGCCGACGGCGGCATCAATGCGGATGAGGTGCAGTACATCAATGCCCATGGCACCTCCACCCCGGCCGGAGACAAGGCCGAAACCGACGCGGTCAAGCGGCTGTTCGGAGACCACGCCTATCGATTGGCCATGAGCTCCACCAAGTCCATGGTGGGCCACATGCTTGGCGCAGCGGGTGGGGTGGAGGCCGTTTTCACGATTCTCGCGTTGCGCGATCAGGTGGCGCCGCCGACCATCAACCTGGACACCCCGGATCCCGAGTGCGACCTCGACTACGTGCCCAAGCAGGCACGCGAGATGAAACTCGACGTGGTGATTTCGAATTCCTTCGGCTTTGGCGGCACCAACGCCACACTCGCGTTCCGCAAGCCCTGAACGCCGGGCAGCGATGCGCCGCGCCTTGCGTAGGGTCTCGTGGACAGTCTGAATCCTGAAGCCACCCGCGACGCCAGTCTTGTAGACGGAGTTCCTGCAGAATCTGTGCCTTGCTCCGATCGGGGCTTGGCATACGGCGACGGCCTGTTCGAGACCCTCGCCCTCATCGATGGCAAACCCCGGCATTGGCACCGTCACCTTGCACGGCTCCGGCACGGGGCAAAGCGGCTCCTCATCCCTTTTCCTGATGAAGAAGTCTGGCAAAAGGACCTCTGCCAGCTTCAAGCGATGTGTGTCGAGACCACGGGAAACCCGGCGCCCGCCGTGCTCAAGCTCATCCTCACCCGCGGCAGCGGCCGGCGTGGCTATGCGCCCGAGGCAGGTCGGCCGCCGCGCCGGATTCTCCAGATTGCGCCGTGGCCCGCCGGAGCGGGAGAGACATTGGCGCGGGTTGTGCTCTGTGGCACGCCCTTGGCGCGCAGTCCGGTGCTGGCTGGCCTCAAGCACCTCAACCGGCTGGAGCAGGTGCTTGCGGCAGAGGAGGTGGTGCGCGCGGGGGCACAAGAGGGTCTGATGTTCGACACTGAGGGTGATTTGATCGCGGGAACGCGTGGCAACGTCTTTCTATTGATGGACGGCATGCTGCGAACGCCTGCACTGGAGCACAGTGGGGTGCAGGGCATCATGCGTGAAATACTGCTTGAAGCCGCGCCCACGCTCGGTTTTCCCGTTGCCATCCAGCGCCTGAAGCGCGCGGATCTCGAACGCTGTGATGGCGTGGTACTCACCAACAGCCTACGGGGTGTGCAGGTTGCCGAGACACTTGAACTGCCAAAAGGCCTGAGAGCGCTCGACAAGGCTTCGCTGCTTGCGCTGCGAAGCAGCCTGCGCCAGCACCAGCTCGCTCCGTGAGGCGACGCCATGGCGGGCCACTCAAGGCCCTCGGTCTTCTGCTCTGTCTTGCGCTACTCGGCGCGGGTCTGCTCTACAGGGACATGGAGCGGGTGCTGAGCCAGGAGATTCCACTCGAGGCTCCGCTTCTTTTTGAAATCACCAAAGGGCAGGGCATC
>JBDLQR010000142.1:0-4110 GCA_039800485.1 Pseudomonadota bacterium | reverse complement strand
TTCGAAGCGCCCGGCGCCAATGCCGTGGCCTTGTCGCGCAATGTGCGCGCGCTGATGACCAAGGCCGCCAAGGATTTTCCGCAGGGCGTGGAATTCCAGGTCATCTACGACCCGCCGCGGTTCGTGCGCAAATCCATCGAAGCCGTGGTCAAGACCCTGCTGGAAGCAGTGGCGCTGGTGGTCGTGGTGGTGATCGTGTTCCTCAAGACCTGGCGCGCGTCCATCATTCCACTCATCGCGGTGCCGGTGTCGATCGTGGGGACGTTCGGGGTGATGCTGCTGGCAGGGTTTTCGATCAACACCCTGACCCTGTTTGGTCTTGTGTTGTCCATCGGCATCGTGGTGGACGACGCGATCGTGGTGGTGGAGAACGTCGAACGGAACATCGAGCTCGGCCTCAATCCGGTCGCGGCCACCCGGCGCGCGATGGAGGAGGTTTCGGGGCCCATCATTGCCATTCTGCTCACGCTTTTTGCAGTGTTCATTCCCATCGCCTTCATCAGTGGGTTGCAGGGGCAGTTCTATCGTCAGTTCGCGCTGACGATTGCCATCTCGGCCGCCATCTCGGCCTTCAGCTCGCTGACCTTGTCGCCCGCGCTGGCGGCGGTCCTGCTGCGTCCCCATCACGCGCCTAAGGACGGCTTCACGCGCGTCATGGATGCCTTGTTCGGCTGGTTTTTCCGCGGCTTCGATGCCGTCTTCCGTGGTGCCGCCCGTCGCTATGTGAATGCGGTGCGCGGAATCCTGCGCGGCAAGCTGGTGGTGCTGGGGCTTTATCTGTGCCTGCTCGGGCTCACCTGGGTGCTGTTCCACAAGGTGCCAAGCGGCTTCATCCCCAATCTCGACAAGCAATATCTCGTCGGTTTCATCCAGCTGCCCGATGGTGCCTCGCTGGAGCGCACCGATCGCATCGTGCACAAGGTCACGAGCATCGCGCGCGAGACGCCCGGCGTGGTCGATGTGGTGGCCTTCACCGGGCTTTCGATCAACGGCTTCACCAACTCGACGAATGCTGCGGTGTTTTTCTTCGGTCTGGAGGATTTCGAACAGCGCGAGAGCCCTGAGTTGAGAGGCGGTGCGCTGGCGATGACGCTGAACCAGCGTCTTGCGGTCATTCAGGATGCTTTTGTGGCGGTCTTCCCCTCGCCGGCGGTGGATGGTCTCGGCTCGATCGGTGGCTTCAAGATGCAGCTGGAAGATCGCGCAGGCGTGGGCAGCAAGGAGCTCTATGCCACTTTGCAGTCAGTGCTGATGCAGGCCTGGCAGAGTCCCGAGATGGCCGGTGTGTTCTCCAGCTACCAGATCAACGTGCCCCAGCTGTATGCCGATGTGGACCGTGCCAAGGCCAAGCAGATGGGGGTGAGTCTGAACGACGTCTTTGCCACGCTGCAGGTCAATCTCGGCTCGTACTACGTCAACGACTTCAACCGCTTCGGCAAGACCTATCGCGTGATTGTGCAGGCGGATGCCCCGTTCCGTGAGAGCGCCGAGGACATCCAGGTCCTCAAGACCCGCAACCGCGAGGGCGAAATGGTCCCGCTTGGCTCGTTGGTCGATGTCCAGCAAAGCTTCGGCCCCGACCGTGCCATGCGCTACAACGCCTTTCCTGCCGCCGACATCAACGGTGCGACCGCACCCGGATTCAGTTCAGGCCAGGCCCAGGCCAAACTGGAAGAACTGGTGCGCGCGAATGCCCCACGCGGGATCACCTTCGAGTGGACGGATCTGGTCTACCAGGAAATTCTTGCCGGCAATACAGCGGTGATTGTCTTCCCCTTGTGCGCATTGCTCGTGTTCCTGGTGCTGGCGGCCCAGTACGAAAGTCTGAAGCTGCCCCTGGCCATCATCCTCATCGTGCCACTCTGTCTGCTCTTTGCAGTGACGGGCGTTTATCTCACGGGTGGCGATCGCAACATCTTCACGCAGATAGCGCTGTTCGTGTTGATGGGGCTCGCCTGCAAGAACGCCATCCTGCTGGTGGAATTCGCGCGCGAGTTCGAAATGCGGGAGCCGCTGGCCGGGCCGGTGGTTGCCGCCCTGCAAGCCTGCCGCATGCGCTTGCGCCCCATCCTCATGACCTCCATCGCCTTCATCATGGGCGTGGTGCCGCTGGTGACCTCCTCCGGAGCTGGTGCCGAGATGCGCCAGACCATGGGTATCGCGGTGCTTTCCGGCATGATCGGGGTGACCTTCTTCGGCCTCTTCCTGACCCCCGTCTTCTATGTGCTGCTTCATCGCAAACCCCGTCGCGAGAAACAGGTGAAGGTGGCGCCAGGGGAGGGGATGACATGAGTCCGCGCCACGCCTTGCCCCTGATCCTCGCGCTGACTGGGTGTTCACTCGCGCCCGAGTTGCCGGACCCGGCGGTGAACACGCCTGCCGCCTGGAAGGAGACACCGGCCCGGATTTCTGGTGACTGGAAGGTCGCGACACCTGCGGACGATGCGGCGCGCGGATCCTGGTGGACGGTGTTCCGCGACCCGGTCCTTGATGGGCTGATCGCGCGTGCCAGTGTGGACAACCAGAATCTGCAGGCTGCGCTCGCGAGACTCGAGCAGTCCCGCGCCCAGGTGCGTGTGGCGGGCGCCCAACGGCTGCCGCGTATCGACCTCGGGGTGGGTGCATCCCGAATCCAGCCAAGCGCAGTCATTCTTGATTCCTTCGGGGGCGGCGGGCCTGCGACCCTCGAGGACTACACCCAGATCAACACCAGGCTCAGTGCCAGTTACGAACTTGACCTCTTTGGTCGCGTGCGTGATTCGGTAAGGGCCGCCGAGGCGGATTTCGCGGCGCAGCGCGCACTCTATGAAAGCCTCACGCTCAGCCTGCAAGGCGATGTGGCCCAGACCTATTTCCTGATCCGGGCGACAGACGAGGAACTGCGGGTCCTGCGTGAGGGCATCAAGTTGCGCGAGGATGCCGTGGCGCTGGTGGCGGCCCGCGTGGACGCTGGTGATACCGACGACTTTGATCTCGCGCGCAGTCGCGCAGATCTGGAAACAGCGCGGGCCGAGCTGGAGGCTGTCAGCCGCAGTCGGGCCGCCTATGAACATGCACTCGCCGTGCTCTGCGGTGAGACTCCCGCGGCCTTCACTCTCGTAGAAGCACCGGCGACCCGGACGCTGCCTGCGATTCCCCCGGGTCTGCCCTCGACGCTTCTGGAACGTCGCCCAGATGTGGCAGCGGCCGAGCGCCGCATGATTGCGGCCAACGCGCGCATCGGCGTGGCCAAGGCTGCGTTCTATCCGGTGCTCAATCTCACCGCCAACTTCGGTGTGGAGTCCGGAGGCGTGGGTGAGCTTTTCAAGTGGAGCAGCCGCACCTGGGCACTCGGTCCCATTGCCGGCCCGCTGCTCAGCCTGCCGATCTTCGATGGTGGTCGCAATCGCGCGAATCTGGCCTCGGCCGAGGCCAGCCTGGAGGCGGAGGTGGCGGTATATCGCCAGACCGTGCTCGATGCCTTCGTCGAGGTTGAGGACAGTCTCTCCGGGTTGCGCACCTTGGCGGCACAGCGTGCGGCGCTGACCCGCGCAATTGATTCAGCGCAAGCTGCCAGCACGATTGCCGAGGCACGCTTCGAGGCTGGAGCAACAGGAATGATCGATGTGCTGGAGGCGCGGCGCAGCCTGCTTGCAACCCAACGGCTCGGCGTACAGGCCGATGGTGCCCGCGCGGCGACCACGGTGGCCTTGGTGCGAGCCTTGGGCGGCGGCTGGTAGTGCAGGGGCCGCTTTCGCGGAATCTTCCGGCCCGTTAGGCTGCGAGCCCGCAGTACCGAGTCGCAGGCAGGAGACATGACAGCGCGCATTTTCATCGATGGCGAGGCAGGCACCACCGGCCTCCAGATCAAGGATCGCCTCGCGACCCGGCGGGACATCACGCTCGTCAGCATTGCGCCCGAGCGCCGCAAGGATCCGGCAGCCCGCGCGGAGCTCCTCAACGAGGCCGACCTGGTCATGCTCTGCCTGCCGGATGAGGCTGCGCGCGAAGCCGTGGCGATGATCACCAACCCCGAGGTGCGGGTGATTGATGCCAGCACCGCACATCGCACAGCGGCTGGCTGGGAGTATGGCTTTCCCGAAATGGATCGGGCCCAGGCGGCGCGCATCG
>JBDLQR010000141.1:0-4213 GCA_039800485.1 Pseudomonadota bacterium | reverse complement strand
AGAACTTCAGCGCGTTGAAGCCGGGCGTGCAGAACACCATCGAGCCGGCCGCCAGCGGCGTGAGCACGCCGGCGATCAGGCCGTGGATGTGGAACAGCGGCATGATGTTCAGGCCGCGGTCCGCGCCCGTGAACGCCAGAGTGCGCGCGATGTGCTGGGCCGAGGCGCACAGATTGGCCTGCGACAGCGGCACGATCTTCGGTCGCGAGGTGGTGCCCGAGGTGTGCAGCACCATGGACACATCGCCAGGCTCAGCCAGGCCGGGCTGGGCAGCAGCGGTACCCGGCGGGTTGGCACAGCGCAGCGTGAAGCTGCCCGCGCCGGCATCCATGTCGGGCACCAGCTCAATCAGGGGCACGCCCATACGCTGCGCGACTTCCACTGCGGGTGAGGTGCTGCCCTGCTCCACCACCAGGGCGCGGGCCTTCAGATCCGAGAGGTAGAACTCGAACTCGTCGGCGCGGTAGGCCGGATTCAGCGGGGCGGTGGCAGTGCCGCAGGCCGCAGCCACAAAGCAGCTTGCCATCTCCGGACCGTTGGGCAACACGATGGCCAGGCGGTCGCCGCGGCCAATGCCGAAGCCGTTGAGGGTGGCGATCGTGCGGTCAATGAGGGCACGCAGATCGGCGTGGCTCAGGTCGGCGCGGCCGGGTGCGCCAACGGCCGGGGTCGTCCCGGCGTGCGGTTCAAAGAGTCGGCGGAGTTGGGTTTCCATCAGCGTGTGCCCGCAGTCTGTTCGACTGAGGGATTGAGGTGGGGGCTGTTCGTGAGAGGCTCGCAAGGCTGGTGCGAGCCCTGTGGGCGGCGCGCAGTGTAGTGAACCACGTGCTCGCTTTGAGAACCCGGGTCATGCAGACCTTGTGAATGCGGGTTGACATACAAAACTGTCCGGAAATTCGACGGGTGGTCTTGGCCATCTCAGCACCCCTCAGACCGAGGCGATAAGCCCTATGAAAACCAGGGCTTCCTCCCCATGGAAACCCTCTATCCGCAATGGGTCCGTGGACGGTAGCATGCGCCCGCTTTTGACGTCGCCTGTGGCGACTCAGTGAACCCTGTGTTCTTGCCCCCAATCGAAGGAGTGGTTCGATGCTGAAGACCCTGAAGACGGCGCGCCGTTTGGTGCTGACCGCGGCGGCCGGTTTGGCCTTGGCTGCCACCGTGGGAGTGGCCCACGCCCAGTCCAAGAAGGTGCGTGTTGCCTTTGGCGACGTACTGTCAACGGAAACGCTCGCGATGGTGATCGCGTTCGAGCGCGCCAAGGAGCGCGGCGTCGATTACCAGATCACCTTCCTGTCCAAGGAAGAGTTGGCGATCCAGGCCGTCGTCAATGGCCAGGCGGATCTGGGCGTGGGAACGCCTTACTCCGTGGTGCAGAAGAGCAAGGCGCCGCTGCGCGTGTTGTTCCAGGGCACACGCCTGATTTTCTTCCCGGTCGTCGACAAGAAGTACGCGTCCTGGAAGGACCTCAACGGGCAACCCTTCGTCTTCCATGCCCGCGGCACGGGTACCGAAGCCATCGGCAACATCATCGCCAAGCGTGAGGGCATCCAGTTCGGGGCGCGCAGTTATGTCCCGGGTTCGGAGAACCGCATCATTGCCATGATGAAGGGGCAGATCAACGCCACCATCGTCGATCTGGCCAACAAGAACACGCTGATGGAGAAGGCGGCCGACCGCTTCCACGTGCTGCCGGGGGTGTCCAGCCCGGCCTCAGACGAGACGCTGTTCGGCAACGTGGACTGGATCAAGGCCAACGAGAAGGAAGTCGACATCATCGTGGCCGAGTTCGCGAAGCTCTGGGCGGAGATGAACAAGGACCCGTCGATCGTGGAGCGCGAGCGCGTCAAGCGCAACCTCATGGCCGATCAGCCGAAGGAGGTGCTGTCCAAGATCACGTCGTTCTACACGACGTCGACCAAGGAAGGCATCTACGCGCCGGCCGGCGGTGGTGCTGACGTCGCGCGCAGCGACTTCGAGTTCTACGTCGAGGCCGGGCAGATGCAAGGACCGGCCGCATCGCTGAAGGTCGAGGACTTCTGGTACCTCGGTCCTCTGGAGCGCGCCCGCAAGGCGATGGGCCAGTGAGGAGATAGCGCTGTCGGTGTGCCCTCGGCTTCCTCGCTGAAGCCAGGGCCCGGCGGTTCATGCAAGTGCTGAACGCCCCCGGGCACGGCTGCGGCCGGATCCCCGCCCGGGCGGCCGTATTCGCCTTCCTGGTTCCTTGAAGATGCGTTTTGTCAATCAGTCGACCATCCGGATCCTGTCCTTCGCCATCGTGCTGGGCGCCTGGGAGTACGCAGGTCGTGTGGGCCTCAGCGCCGCGTTTCCATCGTTCAGCGAGACCTTGACGGCGCTGCTGAAGATGCTGGGTGACGGCTCGCTCGTCAGCGCGTTCGGCAACACGCTGCAGCCCCTGTTGCTCGGCCTGTTCATCTCAATCGTGTTGGGTGTCGGCCTGGGTGTCTGGATGGGGCTGAAGGAGTCGGCTGAGTGGCTCTTTGCACCGATCTTCATCGTGGCGCAGGCGGCGCCCCTGGCGGCCCTGATCCCTGTGTTGACCTTCGCCTACGGGATCGGCCTGACCTCGAAGGTGCTGACGGTCTGCATCATGGCGATGCCAGTGATCGTGATCAACGCGCTGGGAGCTGTTCGCAACACACCATCCTCGTTGATCGAGATGGGACGGGCGTTCCTCGGCAGCCGTCGTCAGGTGGTTTGGAACATCATCCTGCCGTCGGCCGCGCCTCTGATCTTTGTGGGCCTGCGGCTGGGTTGTGCCTCGGGCTTCATCGGCGTCATCCTGGCCGAGTTGCTCATCACGCCCACCGGCATCGGCGACCTGATCTCCTACAACCAGTCCGTGGCGGAATATCCGTCCATGTATGCCGCGATCGCCTCCATCATCGTGGCGTCGGTCCTGTTCATCGGACTCATCGAATTTGTCGAGAAATCCGTCTTCCGTCCCGAGAAACGTGCATGAATGCTTCTTCCGTCAACGCGCAGTCGCAGGGGCCAACCGCATCCGCCGCAGCGCCGATCGTCAGCGTGCGTCATGTCTACAAGACCTACCCCGGGGGTGTCGAGGCGCTGAGTGACATCTCGCTTGATTTCCCCGAGGGCAAGCTCACGACCCTGCTGGGTCCCTCAGGCTGTGGCAAGACCACGCTGCTGAAGATCATCGCTGGATTGCTGTCTGCCACCAAGGGCGAGGTGGAGGTGGCTGGCAAGCGCGTGGAGGGGCCGGGCCCGGAGCGTGCGTTCGTCTTCCAGGACTTCGCGCTCATGCCCTGGGCGACGGTGATGCGCAACGTCGCCTTTGGGCTGGAGTTGCGCGGCGTGGCGCGCTCCGAGCGTGAGGCCGTGGCGGCCAAATACATCGAAGGCGTGGGCCTGAAGGGCTTCGAGAAGAAGTACCCGCATGAGCTGTCCGGAGGCATGCGCCAGCGGGTCGGCCTGGCCCGGGCGCTGGCCGTCGACGCCAAGGTGCTGCTCATGGACGAGCCGTTCTCGGCGGTGGATGAACAGACCCGCCGCAAGTTCCAGGAAGACCTGCTCGATCTGGTGGCGCGTGAGCGCAAGACCTTTATCTTCGTCACGCACAGCATCGAGGAGGCGGTGTACGTCTCCGACCGGATCGCGTTGCTGCACCGCCGGCCCAGCCGCGTGCATGCGGTGATCGAGCCGCAGATCGTTCGCGGCGGCGACCCCGAGGAGATCCGCCGTCAGCCTGAGTACCTCGACGCGGTGGCCAACATCTGGCAAAGCCTGAAGCAGTATCTGGATTGAGGCGCCGACGATGAAGCTGTTCGGTTACCGACTGCCGTTGTTCTCTTCCCTGATCCTGTGGGGTCTGCTGTGGGAGCTGATCGGTCATACCGAGGCCAAGCTCATCCTGCCGCCCCTCAGCGCGATTGGGATGCGCGTGGTGGAGATCATGCCCACGAAGGCGTTCCTGGATGCGCTGTGGATCACTGCCGAGGCTTTCCTCACGGGCACCTTGATCGCACTGCTCATCGGCATTCCGCTGGGGGTGTGGATGGGTCGATCGTCAGTGGTCGACGGGCTGCTGCTGCCCTGGGTCAATGTCTTTCTGTCGGCGCCCTTGTCCGCCCTCGTGCCGGTGATCATGGTCCTGGCGGGCATCGGCACCGCCACGATCATCCTCACGGTGGTGCTGTTTGCCGTCTGGATCGTGATGTTGAATGCCCGG